>CAZZPX010000092.1:4156-6472 GCA_964655955.1 uncultured Phycisphaerales bacterium
CGAAGTCGGCCACTCTGCGTCTCTCTGCCACAACCGCCCAGGCATTTCGGCTACGATCCTGTCGGCTGTCACGCAGGCCCATGCTGCTGGGCTTTGCCGCCCGCTGCTCGATCATCCTCTCCACACCGTCTCGACGCGGCGCGAAGAAGATACGGACGCATCCCGAAGAGACGGCTCCACCTGCTTTGCCTGGGGGCGAGAGGATTCTCGCACATGCCCAATGTCCTGCTCATTCAGCCGCAGTTCCCCGACACCTTCTGGAGTTTTCGCCACGCCTTGCGGTATATCCACAAGAAGGTGGTCATGCCGCCTCTTGGACTCCTGACCGTTGCTGCGCTACTGCCGGCCGGGTGGCACAGGCGATTGGTTGATCTTAACAGCCGCTCGCTGCGCAACGCCGATCTGGGGTGGGCCGACTGCGTGTTCCTGAGCGGCATGGCCGTGCAGCAGGCCTCCATGCGCGAGATTGTCGCGCGCTGCCGCCAGGTGGGTCTGCCGATCATCGCGGGCGGTCCGCTCGCCACGGCGAGTCCGCAACTGCTGCCCGGCGTCGATCACTTCGTCAAGGGAGAAGCGGAGACCGCGCTGCCCCGGTTTCTCCGCGATTGGGAGCGGGGCGAAGCTCTGCCCTGCTATGAGGCGGAGGGTTTCGCGGATATGACGCAAAGCCCGGCGCCTGCCTGGGAACTGGCTGACCTGCGACGCTACGCCCTGGGAGCGATTCAGTATTCGCGCGGTTGCCCCTTCGACTGCGAATTCTGCAACGTCACCGCCCTCTTTGGGCACAAGCCCCGACTCAAGACGCCGACACAAGTCCTCGTCGAGTTGGATCTACTCTACCGCCGAGGGTACCGCGGCTCGGTCTTTTTCGTGGACGACAACCTCATCGGCAACAAGCGAAAACTGCGCGAGGAACTGCTCCCGGCGCTGATTGACTGGCGGCGCGACAAGGGAGGCATGAGCTTTCAAACCCAGGCGTCCATCGACCTCGCGGACGATCCGGAGTTCCTGGCGATGTTCGTGCAGGCGGGCTTTGACACGGTCTTCATCGGCATCGAGACGCCCGCGGAGGAAGGCTTGGCTGAATGCAACAAGCGGCAGAACCGCAGTCGCGACCTTGTGGCCGACGTGCGAGCGCTGCACCGAGCCGGGCTACAGGTGCAGGGAGGATTCATCGTCGGCTTCGACTCGGATCAGCCCAACATCTTTGAACGACAGATTGAGTTCATTCAGCAAAGCGGCATCGTCACGGCTATGGTCGGTCTTCTGCAGGCGATGCCGGGCACCAAGCTCTACAACCGCCTGACGCATGAAGGTCGAATTCTGGGCGAGTCGACAGGCGACAACGTCGACGGCACAACGAACATCCTCACGCGCATGCATCCGGGCAACCTGCGCGACGGCTATCGCCGCATTCTTGACTCCATCTACTCGCCGGAGCAGTACTATCTGCGCGTCAAGACGTTCCTGCGCGAGTTCAAGCCGCGCTCACCGCGGTTGCGCCTCAATTGGACCTCCCTCAGCGCTCTGGCGCGTTCGATGGTGCGGCTGGGCGTCGTCGGCCGTGAACGCCTCCAATACTGGAAGTTGTTGCTCTGGACGTGTACACATCGACCCTTTCTGATTTCGCATGCAGTCACGCTGCTCATCATCGGTCACCACTTTCGCCGCGTGGCGCAGCTTCATGTAACGTAGGACGACAGGTCACTTGGCCAGCGCATGGCCGTTGAGTTCCGGTCCGACTCCGCCGGCCAAGCCGCCGCTCTTCGGCTCGCGCGTGATCCCGATCCAGAAGCCGTTGTGCGACGCCAGGGCGGCGGGCTCAATGCGATGCAGCGGCTGGCCCAGCGCCTCGACCTCGTCAAGCAGCGCTTCCTCGAAGGGCCAGGCGGGGACGACCTGCCGCCGCCAGGCGTCGGGGTCGCCGTCCGCTCCGACCCAATTCAAGCCGAGGAACATGGGCGCCTCCACCGCCTGCTTGGGGTTCATTCCCCGGTCGAGCACGTTGACGAGCGCCTGGAGCGACGCCTCGTGCAGCGCGACGCCGATACAACTCGACGCAAGGATCGTTTCGTCATCGCGGCGGACGATGACGGGGTTCATCTCGTTGGGGATCCTTCCGCCCGGTCCGGCTGCGGCGAGACGATTCTGCTGGAAGTTGGCGGAGTCGGGAATCGACACGCCCTGCACGAAGATGCCCGTCGTTCCCCAGATCATCGTGTTGATCGAATGCGTCAGCGCCGCCACATTGCCGAAGCGATCGATGGCCACGACGGCGTCGGAGTGGCCGCCGCTCTCGAGTTCGCCCGGCTCGAT
>CAZZPX010000092.1:6482-9395 GCA_964655955.1 uncultured Phycisphaerales bacterium
CCAGGAAGAACTCCCAGACCCTCGCGGCATGCGCATCACTCACGCGCGCCGCCGGCTCCAGCGTGCCCGTCCCAAGGAGCGGTTCGAGCTGTTCGGGCGGCATCAGCGTCAGAAGCTTCGGCGTGCGCGCGCTCTGTATCAGCCAGTAGAGCGACTCGGCCGAGGTGTCGATGGGCGCCTCGACGCGCTCGCCGGCCCGCTCGACCAGCTTGAGCGCCTCGAGCAGTTCCACGCCGCCCTGTTGCGCTGCACCCGGGGCGTAGAGATCGGCCCCCTTGTAAGTCGCATGCAACGGAGCCGACCAGGTCGGCTTGTAGCGGCGAAGATCCTCCAGCGCCAGGGTGCCGCCCTCCGCCTGCACCGCCTTGACGAGCGCCTCGCCCCAGGGCCCGTCATACATATACTCGACCCCTTCGTCTGCCACGCCGCGCAGTGTCCTCGCCAGGGCCGGCTGACGGAAGACGTCGCCCGCTTCATACCACTCGCCCTCGCCGTTGGTGAAGACCGCCTTCGTCTCAGGCAGGCGCTCAAGGACGGGGCGGCGCCAGGCAATCAGGCCCGCCATCATCGGGTCCAGCTCGAACCCCTCCTCGGCGAAGTAGATCGCGGGCTGGAAGAGCGAGGTGAAGGGCATCCGGCCGAAACGCTCGTGCGCCGCCTGCAGACCCGCCATGAAGCCGGGCGTCAGCGCCGTGCGGCCGTCGGCTGTGCCCGCGCCAGGGATGGTGGACGGGTCCCACTCGCCCAGCGGCGCATCGAATCCGGCATCGAGCGCGTGAATCTCGCCCGTCTCGGCGTCGAAGTAGACCAGCGAGAGGATGCCCGCGTAGCTGTTCCATGAGCCCGCGCTCAGGGCAATCTGCGCCAGGGCGGTGGCGAGCACGGCGTCTGCGGCGCTGCCGCCCCGGTCCAGCGCTTCGTAGCCGGCGCGAACGGCAGCGGGCGCCGTCGTGCCGACGATCGCGAACTCCGCTCCCTTTGCGAGCGGCTTCTCCTGACCGAAGGTCCGGCCGAGCTTCAGGAAGCGCTCGAGTTCACCCTCGCGCCAGGCGCGCGGCGAAAAGTCGATGGTCCGTGGCGGCAACGCCACTTCATCGTCGGCCCGCACGTTGGACAGTGTCGCGCTCTGGAGAACTGTGAAAAGGAGCGGCACACACGCGGCGATCTTCTTCATGACGAGATCGTACCCGCGCCACGCCGAACTCGCGCCGGGCGCGGCGAACCAAGCCCCGGGACTTGAAGCGTGCCTGACAGTGGGAGCGGCTTAGGCTTCGCTCCAGGTCTGCAGCAGGTGAATGTAGTTGGCGCGCTGGTACAGATGCGGATCCGGACAGCGGGCGATGTTCATGCTGCCGCACATCTGCTTCAGTGACTCGTACTCCTGCTCGTGCATCCACGCAGCCATGTGTTCGCGCATGTGATTCAGCCGCCGCGGCCCGCCGGTCAGGACCGCAGAGACGACCTGCACAGCCTGGGCGCCGCACATGACCGCCTTGATCGCATCGACCGCCGTGTGCACGCCGCCCGACACCGCATAGCTGGTCTCGATCTGTCCGGAGAGAATCGCCAGCCAGCGCAGGCGCAGTTGGACCTCGGCTGACGTCGACAATTCGAGGTGCGGTGACACCGCGAGTTGCTCCACGTCGACATCCGGCTCGAAGAAGCGATTGAAGAGCACCAGTCCATCCGCGCCGGAGTCAACCAGGCGCTTCGCCACATGGGGCAGGCTCGTATAGAAGGGCGAGAGCTTCACCGCCAGGGGCAGTCCAGTCGCGCCGCCGACGGCGCCCACCGCCTCGATCGCCCGCTCTTCATACACGCTCCCGGCGAGAGCCGGATCCAGCGGAACGTCGTAGATGTTCAGCTCCAGCGCATCGGCTCCGGCGTCCTGGATCTGGGCTGCGTACTCCAGCCAGCCGCCCGTCGTCGATCCGTTCAGCGAGGCGATGACGGGGATCTGCACCGCCCGCTTCGCCGCCTCGATGCGCCTCAGGTACTCCTGGGGTCCGATGACGAACTCCTCCGGATCGGGGAAGAAGGTGGTCGCTTCGGCGAAGAACTCGTTGTGCGGGGCGGTGGCGGCCTGCGTGGCCACGGATTCGGTGCGCAACTGCTCCTCGAACAGGCTGCGCATGACCACGGCAGCGGCGCCGGCGTCCTGAACGCCTTTCAGCGAATCGACGGAATCGGCCAGCGGCGAAGCGCCCACGACGAACGGGTGAGACAGCTCCAGGCCGAGGTAGGTGGTGGAAAGGTCCATGGAATCTCCAAGAAATGACGATTGACGAATGTCTAATGACGAATGGCGGATGACCTGCGGTGTGAAGCACCGTCATTCGTCATTCGTGCTTCGACATTTAGATCACACTCCAGCTTCCGCGGGGGCGGCTTGCTCCTTCACCTGCCCGTTGCCGTTGCTTCCCGGCGCTGGCAACCGCAGGTCGGCCATGTGCTGGTAGACGGCGATGCGGCGCTCGGCGGCCTGCTGCGCCTGCCTGGCGAAGCGCTTGAACGCCACCGGGTCGATCTTCTCCACCATGCGGAAGCGCGTCTCGTTCTGCATGTATTCGCTGACGGGCGTCTTGCCGCCCTTGGAGTCGAGCGCGAGCGGCGGCAAACCCTGCTCGACACGACGCGGGTCGTAGCGATACAGAGGCCAGATGCCGCTGTCGACCGCTCGCATCTGCTGATCCAACCCGTGCGACAGATCATAGCCGTGCGCGATGCAGTGGCTGTAGGCGATGATCAGCGAGGGCCCGTTGTACGAATCCGCTTCCTGGAAGGCGGTGACGGTCTGGCTGTCCTTGGCGCCGAAGGCGACGGAGGCGACGTAGACGTGGCCGTAGCTCATCGCCATCAGACCCAGGTCCTTCTTGCCGATCTCCTTGCCGTTGGCGGCGAACTTGGCGCTAG
>CAZZPX010000093.1:0-9293 GCA_964655955.1 uncultured Phycisphaerales bacterium
GTCCGCGAAACATCTCCACGGCGATGATGCGCAGCTGGTCCAGCCGACCGGACACGATTGTCTGCGATGAGCCGCTCTACGCCCACTACCTGAAGCAGACCAGGCTCAAGCATCCCATCGCGGAGGAGATCATCGCCCATCACGAGACGGACTGGCGCAAAGTCGTCGACTGGCTGCTCGGGCCGCTGCCGACAGGAAAGTCGATCTTCTATCAGAAACACATGACGCACCATCTGCTGCCGGAAGTGCAATTCGAGTGGGTGACGCACGTGCGCAACTGCTTTCTCATTCGCGAGCCAAAGGAGATGCTGACGAGCCTGATCAAGGTGCTGCCTCATCCGACGCTGGACGAGACGGGGCTGCCGCAGCAGGTGCGCCTCTTCGAGTTCGTGCGCGAGCAGACGGGCGGCGTGCCGCCGGTGCTGGACGCCCGGGATGTGCTCGAGCACCCCGAGACGATGCTGCGGCAGTTGTGCGACGCGGTGCAGGCGCCCTTTGACACAGCCATGCTGCGCTGGGAGCCGGGCCCGCGCGCGACGGACGGCATCTGGGCCAGGCATTGGTACGGCTCGGTCGAGCAGTCGACGACGTTTCAGCCGTACGAACCAAAAGACGAGCAAGTCCCCCCCGACCAGGCGTACCTCCTGCAACAGTGCGAAGCGATGTACGCGGAGTTGTACGCACAGCGGCTGCGGCCCGCTTGAGCCGCAGGAGAAGCGAGGCGCGATGCTGCAAGGCTACAACGAGAAGAACCGCGACCTGATCGTGAACATCAACGGCACGCTCGTGCATCGCGATGAAGCCGGCGTCAGTCCTTTTGACTCCGCCGTACAGAACGGCGACGCGGTGTGGGAGGGGCTGCGTCTCTACCGGGGCCGCATCTTCAAGCTCGAGGAACATCTTGCCCGCCTGCAGCATTCCGCGCGGGCGCTGGCGTACGAGGGCATGCCGAGCAGCGAGACGCTGATCGAGGAGATCACGCGCACGCTCGCCGCCAACGACATGTTCGACGGCGTGCACATTCGCCTCACGGTCAGCCGCGGCCTGAAGTACACGAGCGGGCTGGATCCGCGCGTGAACACCGCCGGGTGCACGCTCATCATTCTCGCCGAGCACAAGGCGCCCGTGTACGACAAGGCGGGCGTGCGGCTGGTCACCGCGTCGCATCGCCGCCCACCCGCGGATGTCCTCGATCAGAAGATCCACAGCGCCAATCAGCTCACGTCGATTCTCGCCAAGCTCGAAGCGAACGCCGCCGGCGCGGACGATGCGCTCATGCTCGACACGCGCGGCTTCGTCGCCGAGACGAACGCAACGCACGTGTTTCTCGTGCAGGATGGCGTCGTGCTCACGCCCACCACTGCCGCATGCCCCGAGGGCATCACCCGCGCCACGGTGCTGGGCTTGTGCGCGGAGAACGGCCTGCCGCTCGCCGTGCGCGATCTGACCCTCGCGGAGGTATACCGCGCCGACGAGATGTTCTGCACCGGCACGATGGGGGAACTCGCGCCCGTCATCGCTGTGGATGGCCGCACCATCGGCTCGGGCGGCATCGGTCCCGTGACGGAGCGCCTCAGCACGCTCTACGCCGCCCTGACCAGGTCAGAGGGCGTCGTCGTTTGCCCGGGGCGGTGAATCGACGCCGGCGAATGTCACGCGAGCTGAGCGATCGGCGCTGGAAGTCGACGCGGCTGCGTGTACATTTAAGCGATGGCGGCGGTGGCGCTGAATGGTCGGGCTGCCGATCGCTGGACCTGTTTCTCGGACCACCGCGAGGCGGCGCCGCCGCGACACCGCAAGCGGCCGACGCCTTGACACAGCACAGAGGGAGCGTAGAGAGATGACTTGCGAACGAATTTGCACCTGGATCGTCCTGCTCGCCGCCGGCGCAGCCGCCAGCGCCCAGACTCTGCAGATTGAGGTCTCGGAGGACGGGCGTGAGACGGTCTTCGCCGTCCAGCCCCGACAGGCGGACAGCTTCACGACGCGCGGCGTGCCGTATCCGCTGACGGCCGACTGGCAGGCCGACTTCCGCGTCCAGGTCGGCGGGCTGCAGGTCGCCGATGTGAATGACGATGGGCTCAATGACCTCGTGGTCGGCTGCTACCACTCACAGAGCTATCCGCCCTACGACGACTGGCAGAACTTCGTCTATCTGAACACCGGTTCGGAGCTCGAGGCGACGCCCTCGTGGACTTCGACGGATGAGGTGTCAACCACGGACGTGCAGGTCGGCGACATCAATCTCGACGGGTACATCGACATCTTCGCCGCCAACGGCGACTTCGCCATGTATCCCAGTGTGATCTACTTCGGCGGCCCCGCCGGTCCCAGCGCAGCACCGGGCTGGTCCTCCATCGACGATGCCTGGACCGTCGGCTCGGCGCTCTTCGACCTCGATCACGACGGCGACCTCGATCTGGTCACCGCTAATCAGGGCAACAGCCCCGACGACCCCTACCGACCGATGTACGTCTTCTACAACACCAACGGCTCGCTCAACACGGTTCCCGGCTGGCAGTCGAGCGAGTGGTCGATTCAGAACACCGTCGATCTCGCGGACTACGACGGCGACGGCTGGGAAGATGTCGCGGTCTCCAAGCATGTCAACTTCGAGAGCGGCGTCTATCCCAACCTCGCGGGAACGCTGCAGACCTATCCACGCTGGACCGTCGGCCACGACGAGAGCGAGAAGGGCGTCGCCTGGGCGGACTTCGACGACAACGGCTGGCCCGACCTCGCCATCGGCCACGACCCGACCCGCATCTACTTCAACGACGCCGGCACGCTCACGCTCGGCTGGGAAGCCGATCCCGCGCCGTACTACGGCCACAGCGAACTCGAGGCGGTGGATGTGGACGGCGATGGCGACAAGGATCTCGCGGAGATCCACTTCTCCAACGGGCACACCCGCATCTACCTGAACGACGGCGGAACGTTCAGCACCGGCGCGGACTGGCAGTACGACTCGCCGCACGTCGGCACCGCCCTCGCCTTCGGCGACATCAACGGCGACGGCAGGACCGACCTGGTCGTGGGCAACTCCGGCCAGGCGTCGGTCATGGTCTTCTACGCCCTGCCACCCGATTGTCCGGAGGATCTCACCGGCGACGGCTATGTCGGACAGGCCGACCTGGGTGAGTTGCTCGGCAGCTACGGTCAGGACGCCGGCGGCGACATCGACGGTGACGGCGACACCGATCAGGCGGATCTCGGGGCCCTGCTCGCCGTGTACGGCGAGGACTGCCCGTAAGCGCAGGGCACGCGGCGAGGAGACGGATCACGCGCCGCCGCGGCTCGCCTCTGATCTGCCGGTGCGCACCGGCTACAATGCGCCGCTATGCCGATCCGCGATGAAGACATCATGATCGTCGCTGAGCCCAGCATGGGCTCGCTCGAGAACGTCTATCTCCCCGCCGTCTTCAAGGGCATGGGTACGACGCTGAAGCACATGTTCCGCTCCATGCTGCCCGGCGGCTCGCGCACGCTCCAGTACCCCGAGCAGCGCCGCGATGACCTCCCCGTCGAATTCGGCGGGATTCAGGACGCCAACTTTCGCGGCGTGCATCGCCTCAATCGCGATGAGGCCGGGCGCGTGCGCTGCGTCGCCTGCTTCATGTGCGCCACCGCCTGCCCGGCGAATTGCATTCACATCGTCGGCGAGGAAGCCCCGTGGGACGATCGCGAAAAGTACCCCAAGATGTTCGAGATCGACGAACTGCGCTGCATCTACTGCGGCATGTGCGAATACGCCTGTCCCGTCGACGCGATCGAACTTACCTATGAATACAGCATCGTCGGCCTGTCGCGCCAGGAGATGATCTTCGACAAGGAGAAGCTCCTGGAAGTCTACGATCAGACCATCGAGCGCAAACCCATGTAGATTCGCGCTGCGAATCCGGATAGCACAATCAATATTGCGCGGGGCAAAAGTCGGAGAATTCCGCGAAAATCCGATTGCTGCACTGCGCGCATGCATTTAGGTTCGCGGGGCCCGCTTCACGACGGCGCGCTGCGGGCGCAATCGCGCACTCTCTGTCGCATCTTCACGCGATCAAGGGAATGACGCTGGAGGAAGCGCGTCTCTCGGGAGCGAAGCCTGCAGCGGCGGCGGACACTTCAGTGCCGCCTCGCCGCGACTGCCCAAGAAACACGCGGCCGAGCCGGCCAAGGGAGCAACGACCATGAGCGTGAGAAGAACCGTCACTGCCGCCCTGCTGCTGGGGGCGATCGTCCTCCCGAGGTCGATTGCGGGCCAGGGCGCCGCGAGCGCTTCAGCCGCGGGCCAGGCGGAGGAGATCTGCGTCGAGTTGACGCCGCTCGGTCCGGTGACGCGGAATTACCATAGCGAGGTCTTGTTCAGTCCGGACTATCGGCGCGCCGCCGTGGTGGAGGCGCGCGGGACGACGCAGGTCGTCATGATCGACGGTCAGGAGGGGCCAGCGTACGCCAGTCTCACGCCGCCCCGGTCGGTGCACCTCGGCCATCGCTGGCCGATCGCCTTCAGCCCTGACAGCGAGTCCGTGGTGTACGTCGCCGACCGCGGCGGCGGCGAGTACGTCGTCGTGCAGGACGGTCGCGAGGGACCGATCTACGACGACATCCTCTCCGTGCAGTACGCTCCCGCTGGCCACCGCCTCGCCTACATCGCCACCAAGTCGCTCTCCGCGGATGAACTCGAGTCCATGTCGCCCGCGCAGCAGGTGCTCGCCATCGGCCACGCCGAACGCACGACCGTGGTCGTCGATGGTCAACCCGGTCCAGCCTTCGGCAAGGTGGAGAATTTCACCTTCAGCCCGGACGGCAAGCGCTATGCCTACGTCGGTTTCGGCGCGCCGGATCGCGAGCCGCCCACGCACCAGGAGCAGAAGGAAGGCAAGATGTGGGCGCCGCTCACCTGCCATGTCGTCGTGGACGGCGAGGCCAGCCCGCGCTACGGCGCGGTGAAGGGGCTGACGTTCAGCAAGGACAGCAGCACCAGCGCCTACGCGGCCCAGGCTGCCACGGGTGACTGGCACATCGTCATCGACGGTGAGCCGGGACCAGCCTTTGCGCAGATCACGCCACTTGATGCCGCGCCGGACAAGATGGTCCACCTGACCGACGACGGCCGGCACCACGCCTACGTGGCTGCGACGTCGCGCGAGGCAAAGAGCGACACGCCGCACGTCCTGGTGTTAAATGGCCGCACGGTCGCGGAGCGCGTTCCGCAGGGCCGCAACCACCCTTTTCAACTGCTCACGATCAGTCCGGACGGACAGCGCTGGGCCTCTATGGGCGAAGTCCCGAGAGAGAATTCACAAGCCCCCCGCCAGTGGTACATCGATGTTGACGGCGAGGAGAAGATCGTTAACGGCGACGTGCGCGAGATCCGCTTCAGCCCCGACAGCCGGCACCTCGTCTATCTCGTGAACCTCCCCGGTCGCCAGGTCGCTGTCGTCCACGACGGCGTCGAGTACGGCCCGTACGGCGCGGTCTCCAGTCTGCATTTCAGCCCCGACGGCAGCAGGCTGGCGTTCATCACCGGCGATGCGAAGGGCGGCCGCACAGTCGTCATCAACGGCGAGCCCGGGCCCAGCTATCGTCACATCGACGAGGAGAGCCTGCGCTTCGACGAAGCGGGGCGCATCGTCTACAGCGTGGCGGATCATCACTCGGCAGCGCCCAGGCTTGTCGTGGACCACGAAGAGACGGGACGCGAGGCGCTCATAAGCCCCGACGGCTCGCGCAGCGTCGCCCTGCAGGAGACGGGCAGCGGTACGCGCAAGCAGCTCTTCGTCGACGATGAGCCGCTGGGATCCGCCTACTTCGACATCAGCCAGGTGCAGTTCAGCAACGATGGCGAACACATCGCCGCAGTCGCCAGGCAGTCCGGCAGCATGAACCAGAAGCGCGTGCACCACCTGGTCGACGGCGTCGAGTGCCCCGGTCACTGGGGCATCGAACAGATCGCCTTCACTCCCAAGGGCAATCGACTCGTCTCGATCGTCGAGACCGAGGAGAACATCAACGGCTCTTCGGCCCGCGTCAAGCAGGTGCTCGTGAGCGGCGTGCCGATCGGCGCCTTCGAGGATGTCCTCGTGCGCCGCTGGGGTCAGTCGAGCACTGTGAACCATCCGCAGATCGCGCAGAGTTCGCTGCAGTTCGACGCGGACGGTTCGCTGCGCTTCCTGGCGGTGCGCGATGGCGCGCTGCACCGGGTCGTCGTGCCCGCGCCGTCGCTCGCCGCGGCCCCGCCGCTGGAACAGATGCTCGCGCGGCTGCAGCACGAGCAGGCGGTGGCCTCCG
This sequence comes from uncultured Phycisphaerales bacterium, assembly GCA_964655955.1. Lineage (GTDB taxonomy): Bacteria > Planctomycetota > Phycisphaerae > Phycisphaerales > JAGLTS01 > CAZZPX01. The sequence continues at coordinate 6,289 of CAZZPX010000093.1, forward strand.
GTGAGATCTACGTGCCCACGCAGGGCCTCAACCGCGTCGCCGAAGGAATCGAGCAGCCGGGCGTCGTGATCGTGGCTGAAGACGGCACGATGTACGGCGCGACGGCGGCGGGCGGTAAGTACGGCCAGGGATACGTCTTCCGCCTCGACGCCCCGCGCGAGGATCCGCAGACACTCTATGACTTCCTCGGCCGCCAGCACGACGGCAACAGGCCTGAAGATCTGCTGCTCGGGCCCGACGGCGCGCTCTACGGCACGCTCGCCGACGCGGGTCAGCACAACGGCGGCTCCCTCTATCGCCTCGAGGCGGACGGCTCAGACTTCAAGGTGCTGCGCCACTTCGACCCGCGGGAGGATGGCCGCCAGCCGCGCCTGATCTGCATTGACGCGCAAGGCGCGCTCTTCGGCGTCACCGATGCGAGTCTTTCCGGATCTGCCAATGGCGGCAAGCTCTTTCGCCTCAGCGCTGACGGCGAGTTCTCCATCCTCTACGACGTGCAGCGCCTCGCGCAATTGCGCCAGGAGCGGGACGACGCGGCGCAGCAGGTCGAGAGGTGCCGCGAAAGAGTCGAGTCATACGAACAGGCCGGTCAGCAATCGCAGATCGAGCATTGGAAGAAGCTGCTCGCCTCAGCGGAGGAGGAACTGGCGCAAAGGGAAGTTGCCTTTGAGCAAGCTGGCGGCGACGACTGCTTCGCTCTCGGCCCCATGATCGATGGCGGCGACGGGTACTTCTACGGCGTGACGAACGGCATCGCCTACAGAGACAGCACGCACCGTCTCGAAAGCCACGGCCTCTTCAAGATCAAGCGCGATGGCAGCGGCTACACCGTCCTGCACCAGTTCGAAGGCCCGCCTCTTGACGGCGAACGGGCGCACGATGCTCCCATGCGCGCTCGCGACGGCGTGCTCTTCGGCGTTGCCACGGGCGGCGGGATCTCCGGCGACGGCGTCGTCTACAGCTTCGATCCCCGCGACTCGAAGTACACCGTCCTCTTCAACCCGCAAGAGCGCGTGCAGTTCGCGCATACCCCAGTCGAAGGGCCCGACGGCGACCTCTACGCTCGCGGCAGGGGCCCCAGGGAGAACGGCAGCGGCTCGACGACTTATCTCTATCAACTCACCCGCGACGGCGGCGACTTGACCGCCGTCGAGGAACTCGAATCTCCAAGCTATAACACCAACTTCATCGCCTTCCACGACGGCGATCTCTATGGCGTGACCGGTCTCGAGTACAGCCGCGGCAAGGAACAGATCGTCGCCTATCTCTTCGACGCGCCCGTGCAGACTGTCGGCGCAGGCGGCCCGCAGAACGTCGCCGTACGCGAAATCAACACCAGCCCCGCGCCGCTGACACCGCCGGACGACGTCCCGGCCCCCACCCAGGCCTGGCTTGGTGATACGTCGCTGCTCGGCCAAATCAACTCGCTGCAGCCCAGCGCCTACAGCGGCCTCCATAAGTACGGCGGGACCAACCAGCAGACGCTCGAAGCGGAAGAGGCAATCACTTACGACGGCATGCGCATCGAGTTCACCGGCGACAAGGAAGACATCACGGAGCTGGTCACCGCGGCAATCAGCGGCAACACGCGCGCCTGTCTGCTGCTCGGGGAACTTACCGGGCAAGGCAAGATCGAGGGTGGGGCGACCGTCGCCTTCGCCTGGTTCCTGCGCGGCCACTGGCGCGGCGATGCGGAGTGCACGGCCAGGCTGGTGCTGCACCTGCTCATGGGCCGCGGCGTCGACGCCAACGATCCCAGGCGCGATCCTAAGACCATGCGCGACCTGGCGCGGCGCGCCTCAAATCAGAGAAGTCCGCTCGGCATGTACCTCTATGCCGAGTGCCTGGGAAAGGGGATCGGCGGCGAGCCGAATGAGCGTCAGGCGCAGGGGGAATACATCAAGGCTGCCAGGGCGGGACACCCGCTCGCCATCAAGTGGTGCGACGACAACGACGTCAAGTACTGAGTCACACACTCACAAGGAGAGGATCGATGCCTCAATTCACTCGAATCGCAGTCACCGGATTGGTCAGCGCGGCGCTCGCGGTGGTGGGCGGCTGTGACGGCATGTCTTCAGAGGAAAAGGGCATCTTCGGCGGGCTGGGTGCCGGAGGACTTGCGGGCGGCATCGCCAAGGCCGCGGGCGCTGACACCGACACCAGCCTCGCCATCGGCGCGGGCGTGGGCCTCGCCACCGCCGTCGCCATCTACGTCATCGAAGAACGCCAGGCCACCGCGCAGGAGCAACAGACCGCCAAGGAGAAGGCGGCCGAGCAGCTCGAACCGGTCAGCGATGAAGAGAAGGCGGAACTCAAGAAGCAGAACACCTACGTCGCCGTGCCCGTCGACGAAGGCGAAAACGACCAGCAGGGCGTCATGGTCGTCGATCCCGAGACCGGAGAACCCGTCAACGACACCGTCTACGTCGTCGACTCCTCCGATCCCAACGTCGACTCGGGCGAAAAGGTGGACATCGGCGGCTACGACGCGATCTACGTCGACTGAGCGCACGGCATCGGCAGGATCGTTGCCCCGCAGCGGGCCGCCGCGTCCTCCCGAGCGGTCTTCCTCCGCAGGACGTCGTAACCGCCCATGGCCCCTTCAGTATCAGCCGCTGGCTGCGGCACAGGCCGCCATGCATGCAGCCGCCATCGCCGCCGATGCCGCGTCGAGCGCCGCCTTCGTGGCAGCCGCGACCGTATCGCCGGCGACGATCGCCTTGAGCCGGGCGCGGGCGCTTCTGAGTTCCTTGCCGGTGAACGGCACGCGCAGCAGTCCCGTGTGATGCGCAACCGCGATGAGCGCCGCCGTGCGCTCTTTCACCGCGCCCTCTGGACGGAGCAGCGCGTCTCGCAGTCGCTCGACGAGCATCTCCTCGACCGCGGTCTCCCGTGCCGGATAGCGCCGATGCCGAAAGACGAAGAGCACCGACTCTTCGACCGGCTCGAGGATGCCAAGGTTGCAGAGTCCCGTGGCGGCAAGATGCTTGAGCTGCGCCAGAGAG
>CAZZPX010000094.1:0-9238 GCA_964655955.1 uncultured Phycisphaerales bacterium
GCGTCCGTAAACCCCAGCGGATCCGTGCTCCCGCGTCCTCCCCCCGTGAGCGCCCACTCATTCGAATTCGGCGGCGCTGGACGTCTGAGTCGACAGCGTTTCTCCGACAGGCACGCAGGAGCCTGGTGCGAAGGCGAGAATGGTCAGGTCGTCGACCTGGTGCAGCGAACCCGCCTGCACGTCGAGGCGCTCCTCGAGGCGCTGCATCGCCTCCTGCAGTGAGCCGTGACCGAGCCGGGCGAATTCGTGCAGGTAGTTTCGCGTGGGCAGACGCCGCTGGGTGATGTCCTGTCCCGCGGCGGGAAACGCCAGTTCGAAACCATCGGTGTAGGCGATGAGGCGCTCGCCTTCCTTGAGCCGAACCGTGGTGTCTTCGTAATGTTCGTTCGCAAAGACGCCGAGCAGGCTGCCGCTGGTCTCGACCTCGCGCACGCCCGCATCATTGACAATGAGCGGCTGGGGATGGCCGGCGCTGGCGAGCGTGATGCAGAGAGTCTCCGCGTCGATGATGCCGCACACCGCTGTGGCGAAGCGGCGATGCCCCCCGTCGCGCGCGGTCAGGTCTTCGTTCAGCCGCGCCAGCGCCTCCCCGGGCGTCAGCGTGCCCCGACCGTCACGCCGATGGAAGGAAAGGCTGCGACTGATGAGGACGGTCATGAGTGCGGCGGGCACGCCATGGCCCGTGGCGTCGGCGATGAAGAATCCGAGGCGAGTCTCGTCAAGCTGCTGCACATGGTAGATGTCGCCTGAGACGTACGAACTGGGGCGGAAAAGGGCGGCGATCTCGAGCCCGCCCACCTGCGGCAGGTCGCCGGGCAGAAACTCGCGCTGCACGGTGGCGGCGAGTTCGAGTTCCTCGTGCATGCGGTTCATCTCGCCGGTCACGCCGCCCTGCAGCCGGCGCGCCAGCGTCGCCTCCCGATTCAGCCGCTCGATCACACGCTGGCGTTGCAGCATCGACTCGATGCGCGCCGCGATCTCACCCGGCGGCGCGTCCAGCCGCGCCCACGACATCGCGCCGAGCCGCTGTACCGCAAGCTCGGCGTCGGCGACCAGAGCCAGCAGGCCCACCGTGTGTTGATCCAGCGCATCGACGAGCTTGTAGATCTCCGCCAGCGCCTTGTCCATGCGGGCCGGCAGAATCACGAGCTGGCCGAGTTCATTCGGTCGAGCCAGAGCGGCTGCGGGATCCGATTCCACGCGCACCGTGGGGCAGGGGAGGGCGGCGGGGCTCGGCCAGTGCGCGCGCAACCACGCCTGCCAGTCCCGGCCAGCGCCCGCAGGGGCGGCATCGATAATGGTGATGAGGTCGGCGGCCATGGCGCTCCGGCTGATAACCACGTGTGGTCACACTGGCATCGGCCTACTCAACACGCTCCTTGAGGTCCTCAGCCTCAAAGACGAGACGTTCGCCCACCTTCAGCGGCGGCTCAAACGTCTCCAGCGTTCCACCCGCCAACTCAATGGCGAACTGGGTGGGAAGGCGGCTGCTGTACCGCGGCAGGCTGCGCTCGTATTCCGCCTCCGTTTCACCCGGGCGAATCGGCCGCTCCTGCTGCATGTGGTGCATCGCGGTGATGCGCTGCCCCGCATCCAGGAAGATGATGTCAATATCGGTCCTGCAATGGCCCATCCAGAAGCCGCGCGGCTCCCGGCCTGCCTCGGGAAAGACGAAGAGCATTCCGCCTTCGGGCGCGATGTACTCCCGGCCCATCAGGCCCTTCTGGCGCGTCGCCTCGTCCAGGGCGAGTTCGAGGACGAACTCCCTGCCGCGGATCTCGACCACGCGCGTATCGGCCTCGCCCTGGTCGCAGCTCGGCAACGCGAGCAGCAGCGCCAGCAGGGCGAGCGTCGCGATCAGCTTCTTGCCGTCAGCCATGCCTCGTTCTCCGCTGTGAAGACGACGGGGGTCCGGGGAGCGTCCTGCAATCGTAGCCGCGCCGCAAATTCCCGTGCATCCATGGCGTCAGGGGTTTGCGTAACGCCGCTCCACGCCGCGAGCAGGCCGATGATGCGTTCCGCGGTGACGCCCTGCTCACGATAGGCGATCAGGCGCGTGTCGCCGTGCCGCTTGGCGAGGCGGCGACCATCGGGTCCGACGACGAGGGGCAGGTGGGTGTAGGTCGGCTGGGGCCGGAGGTCGAGAGCGCGTTGCAGAAGGATCTGCCTGCCGGTGCTGGTGACCAGATCGTCGCCGCGCACGACCTGGGTGACGCCCTGACGCGCGTCATCGATGACGACGGCGAGTTGGTAGGCCGGAACGCCCGCTTTGGTCCAAATCACGAAGTCGCCGACCTCCTCGGCGGGATCGGTCTCCACCACGCCGCGGAACGCATCGTCGAAGCGGACGATCCCCGCCTCCGTCTTCAGCCGCCAGTTGATGTTCGCCTCGGGATGGAAGGGCGGCGCGGGATCTGCGGGGCGCAGCCACGGGTCGTAGCGGATCTCGCCGCCGTGCGGCGCGGAGAGCGACTCCTCGATCTCGCGGCGAGTGAGCGCGCAGGCGAAGGCAAACCCGCCCTCGACCAGGCGGCGCATGGCGCTCATGTAGGGCGCGGTGTCGTGCGACTGAAAGACCGGGCCGACGTCGTAGTCCAGCCCGAGCCACTCGAGCACGTCGATCGCCTGCTGCGCCGCCCAGGTCTTGACGCGCGGTCCGTCGAGATCCTCGATGCGCAGCACAATGCGCCAGCCGTTCTGCCGGGCTAGCGCCCAGTTGATCAGAAACGTGCGCGCGTTGCCCAGGTGCAGCGCTCCGGTCGGGGAAGGCGCGAGGCGGGTGGTTTCCAGTGTGGGCGGTGAATGTGTCATGCGCAGCGCTCGAAGAGTGGTCGAATGCTACCCGAACAGCCACAGTCAGCGCGTGCGGCGTTTGGCGGCCGTCTCGATGTGCTTGGCGAGTTCGGTGATGCTGCGGCGGGCCAGGCTGGTGCACTTCGGATCGCCCGTGTACTGGGCGCTCGTCTTGTGGGCCAGTTGCGTCGCCCCCCAGACGACGACGTGGTTCGCCCACCCCAGGTCGGCCTTGGCGAGCTTCTTGGCGCGAGCGGCTTTGCCATCGATCAGGCGCAGCTCGAGCCTGCCGCCCACCAGGGCGGAGAGCGTTTCGCGCGTGTTGGGCGACCCGCCGACGATGCAGAGCCGCGTCCAACCGGCGGCGCAGCACGCCCCGACCATGCGGTCGACGGCCGCCTGGTTTGCCGAGCCTCCGCAGATAGCGCACCACGTGCCATCGGCGGCGAGCGCGAGGGAGCGATCGCCCTGGAGACGTCTGGCTCGCTCACGACAGTCGCCGCGATTGCACACGAGCAGGAAGTGTGTTTCGACGATCTCGCGGAGGCGCGCCTGCTTCGCCGGATCGATGCCGCGCTTGCTGGGATTGCTAAGCCCCGCCTCTTCGAGAAGGGGATCGATCTTCGCCAGGCTGTCGCCGTAGCCCAGCGAGCGCAGGAGTTCCGCTTTGTCGACGGCTTCGCTCATGGGGCGTTTCGCCTGAGTGACCCGGCGGCCGGGTCGGGGCCAAACCGATACGGAGCATGAGAAGGTAGGCGTCGAGGCATCAGCGCCCAGCGCTGATGCCGCGTCGGTCCAGCAGGCTGCCCTCCGCGAGGTACAGCTCGATCAGCGCGATGCGATGGTTCGTGACAGCTTCGACCTCGGCGATCTGCGCCTGCAGAAGGTCGCGCTGCGCTTGCGCAACCTGCAGGGCGGTGCTCGCGCCGACGTCGAAGCGCTCGATCTCCGCGCGCACCGTCTCTTCCTGAAGCTGGCGGGTGGTCGCGGTCGCGGCGATCTGCTCGCGCGCCCGCTCCGCCTCGTTTGCCGCCAGACGCACGTCCAGCTCGACGAGTTGCGCCAGGTTGGCGACGGCGAGAGCCGCCTGCAGCCGAGAGGCGATCGCCGCCTCGTGCGCTCCCTCCGCCGCGGTCTGGCCGAGAAACTGCGAGAAGCTGGCGCCAATCGTGAAGTCGTAGGTCGGCTGCTTCATTTCCTCGAATGAACCGGTGAACGTGTCGCCATAGCCGGTCTTGCCCAGCGCGATGAACACGTCCAGGCGCGGCAGCAAGCCGTTGCGCGTGCGGATCGTCTCGAGACGATTCTGATCGAGCCGCAGGCGAGCTTCGTTCAGATCCGGCCGCAATTGCTGCGCCAGGGCAATGCGCTCGCTGAGGTCGTCGAGTGCGTCGGCGGCGCCGGCGGGTTCGGAGGTGGGCAGCAGGCGTTGGTCGGCGAGCCGTACCAGGGGCGCATTCATCAGCCGGGCAAGCTGGAGCTTCGCCGCCTGCAGGTCCGCCCGGGCCCCGATCAGCGCCAGTTCGCGCAGGGCGACCTCGGTGCGGGCGGCGGCGGCCTCGGTCTGCGGCACGACGCCGACCTCGATCCGCTGCAGCACCTGCTCCGCCTGCTGCTGCGCCACCTGGAGCGAGCGCTCAAAAATCTCAATCTTCCGCACGGCAAGCAGATGATTCCAGTAGGCGACCTCGGTGTCGGCGAGCAACGCCTCCAGATAGCCGCGCAGCTCGTAGCGCGAGGCGAGCGTCTCCAGTTCGGCCTGTCGCACGGCGGCGAGATTGACAGCCGGGCCGAAGCCGCGCAAGAGCGACTGCGTGACGGTGAGTCCGAGGCGGGCGGTCTGCTGTTCCGGGGCGCGGTTGGAGATGTTGCGGTCCTGGGTGACGCCGATCTCGACGTCGGAGCCGGTGGGCACAGTCTGGCGGACGCCGGCGGCGAGCGAGGCCTCGTTGCCTTCGACGCTGAACTGTTCGCGGGTCGCGCGAGCGGTCTCCAGCGACTCCTCTTCCCTGTACTGCGCTTCGGCAAAAACTTCAGGCTCGAAGACGCCGCGCTCGATCTTCTCGAACGCCCCGACAATGACCGGACTCAGTTGCGAGACGCGCAGGTCGCGGTTTTGCGTCAGGGCCAGGAAGACCGCCTGCTCGACGGAAAGCTCGATCGGGCCAGCGGAGGTCAGATCCGGCAGCGGTGGCGCTTCCATCTGCGTAAGAGGCACGGCGTCCTCAGGCACCTTCAGCGCATCGGCGCGCTCGTGGTACTTCTCCCAATCCGGATCGAGCCAGTACGCGCTGTTCGTCGCGCAGCCAGCAGCGCACGCGAGCGCCAGGCAGACCGGCAGCGCCAGGCAGGGGCGTGCGGCGTTCATGGCGCCATCTCCTCGCCGCGGTCGGGATGCAGCAGGGAATACACCGCGGGAATGAGCACGAGCGTGGTCAGCATCGAACTGAGCAGCCCGCCGATCACCGCTCGCGCCAGCGGCGCCTGGGCGTCGGCCCCTTCACCAATCCCCAGCGCCAGCGGTGTCAATCCCAGCATCGTGGTCAGGGAGGTCATGAGGATGGGGCGCAGGCGGCGACGGCCCGCCTCGGCGACGGCGTCGCGCGTCCCCATCGCCTCATTGCGACGAAGCTGCCCCGCCTGGTCGACGAGCAGAATGGCATTGTTCACCACGATGCCGCCCAGCATGATGCAGCCGATGTAACTTTGGATGTTCAGCGTCGTGTCCGTGACGAAGAGCATCACGACCACGCCGATCGCGGCGAGAGGCACGGAGAACATGACGATGAAAGGGTCGCGCAGCGATTCGTACTGGCAGGCGAGCACCATGTAGACCAGGACCAGCGCCAGCAGGAGGGCAATCGTCATCTCCCGGGCGCTCTTGCGCTGCTCTTCGACGTTGCCTGCCAGGATGAGTTCGTAACCCGTCGGGCGGGGAATCTGCGCCAGGGCGGCCTCCACGTCGGCGGCGACCGAACCGAGATCGCGCCCGGCGATGTTCGCCGTCACCTCGACGTAGCGCTGCTGGTCTTTGCGCTGGATCACCGTGGGTCCCCGGCCTGATGTGGTGCTGACCAGGTTGCGCAGCGCCACATCTTCGCCCGACTCGCTGCGGATCGTCAGGTCGAGCACCTCATCGAGGGAAAGCTGTTTGGCGTCCTGGAGCTGCACGAGAATGCGGTAGGAGTTGCCGCGTGTGCGATACTCGCCGGCCCGGCTGCCGGCGACGGCGGTCTCCAGCGCTTCGACGATATCGCGAACTGAGACGCCGACGTCGGCCGCCTTGGCGCGATCGACGCGCAGCTCTTCCTGCGGGAAACCTTCATCGCGGCTGGTGTCGATGTCGGTGATGCCGGGGATGGACTCGATCGCCTCCATCACCTGGTCGGAGAGGAGTGCGAGCGTATCGAGTTCGTAGCCGCGGACTTCGACGGTGAGCCCTTCGTCGCCGCCGATCAGCCGATCCAGCAGGAACTGCCCCTGCGGCGCGCGGGTGCGAATGGTCATGCCGGCGATGTTGCCTTCGAGACGCCGGCGCAGATCCTCGGCGATCTCGATGTTGGAGCGCTGGCGCTCGCCGGAGGGGATGAGGCTGATGCGCATTTCGCCGGTGGCGGCGTCCTCCGGGTCGCGCCCGCCGCCGCCCACGCTCGTCACCCAGGCGCGCATCTCGGGAACGGCGTCGACGACGATCTGCTCCATAACGCGCGTCTGGCGATCGACGATGTCCAGGCGCGTGCCGATCTCCATCTCTCCTGAAACGCGCACCTCCCCTTCATCGCTGGGAGGAAGAAACTCCCGTCCCAGCCGCGGCACCAGCAGCAGGCTGCCGGCGAGAACGAGCAGCGTCGAGAAGATCGTCAGCAAGCGATGCCGCAACACCCAGCGCAGGAGATCGCGATAGCCGAAGTCGAGGGCGCTGAGAGCTCGACCGGATGAGGCGGCGAGGCGCCGGATCCACGATTGACGCCGCTCATCGTGAGGTTTCAGCAGCTTGGAGGAGAGCATGGGCACGAGGCTGAGCGAGACGATGAGCGAGCAGACGAGCGAAAAGGCGATGACGTAGGCCAATTCGCGAAAGAGCACGCCGCTCACGCCCTGGATGAAGACGACGGGCAGGAAGATGACGAGCGTGGTGAGCGTGCTGGCGACGATGGCGGGACCGACCTCGACCGCCCCGCCCACCGCCGCCGCGCTCGGGGCAAGCTGTTCTTCATTGCGGCGGCGGAAGATGTTTTCGAGAACGACGATGGAGCTGTCGACCATCATGCCCACGCCCAGCGCCAGCCCGCCCAGCGTCATGAGATTGAGCGTAAAGCCTCCGAAGTAGATCAGCGCGAACGTCGCCACGACTGAGATGGGAATGGCGAGCGAAATGACGAGCGTGCTACGCAGGTTGCGCAGGAAGAAGAGCAGCACGAGCACCGCCAGACCGCCGCCGTACATGACGGAGTTGGCGACGTTCTGGATCGAGCGCTCGATGAAGTTTCCCTGGTTGATGACCGGGAAGATCTCGATCTGCGGATAGTCGCGGTTGGCCCGTTCGATCTCGCGGAGGATGGCGCTGGAGACTTCGACGGTGTTCGCGTCGGCCTGCTTGCGCACAGCCATGCGCAGGCCCAGCTCGCCGTTCACGCGCACGTGGCGGGTCAGCTTCTCATAGGTGTCGCGCACCTCGGCGATCTGGCCCAGCGTGACGGGAGCGCCCTGGCGCGTGGCGACGACCGTCTCGCGGATCTGATCCAGCGACTGAAACTCCGCCGGGGCGCGCAGCGTCACTTCATAGCGCCCCGCCTCGATCTCACCCGCGGGCAGGTCGAGATTCGCATCGCGGATCGCCGACAGCACCTGGTTGAGCGGCAGGCCCAGCGCTCGCACGCGGCCGGGATCGAGCTCGACGCGCACCTCGCGGTTGTAGCCGCCCCACATGTCGACCTGCGCTACGCCCGGCAGGCGAGCGAAGCGGTAGCGCACCTGGTCTTCGATGAGCGTGGTCAACTCCACGGGGTCCAGCTTGCTGGCGATGCCGAGCAGCACCACGGGGAAGCTGTTGACGTCGAACTTGCGGATCTGCAGCCGCGCAACTTCTTCGGGGAGTTCGTCCAGTTCATCCTCGAGTCGGGCGCGGACTTCGGTGGCGGCGACGTCGATGTCCGTCCCCCAGACGAAGGTGACGCGGATGCGGCTGTTGCCCTCCGACGACGAAGAGGTCATCTCCTCGACGCCCGGCACGGTGGCGAGAATCTCCTCGACGATCTGCGTCACCAGCCGCTCCATCACCTCCGGGCTTGCGCCTTCGTAGCTGGTGCTGACGGTGAGCGTGGGCATTTCTACGTCGGGAAGCAGATCGATGCGCAGTTGGCGCAGCGACACCGCGCCGAGGACCACCACGATGAGCGTGACCATCGTCGTGAAGACGGGGCGGCGAACGCTGAAACGCGGCAGGTTCATTCTTCCTCCGGCCCCTGCGGGGAGGCGGCCTGCTCCGGCGCGCCATCCGCGTCGCCTGCGTGCGGCAGCGTGATGGCGGATTCCTCGCCGAGCAATTGCTGGCCGAGCGTCACCACAGCGCCCGCCAATTCTTCACCGATCACCTGGACGCGCTCGCCGTCGCGAATGCCCACCTGCACCGGGATCATGCGGGCGCTGCTCCGATCTTCGCTGACAATGAAGATGACGGTTTGGCCGCCGCGCTCAGTCAGGGCGTCGACAGGCACGATGGCGGCGTCTTCCTCCCGACCCAGCACTGCCTCGACGCGCACGAACATGCCGGGCTTCAGCGCCCCGTCCTGGTTGGCGACACGCACCTCGACGCGCGCCTGGCGCGAGCCCTCCCGAAAGACCGGCGACACGCGCGCCACCTCGCCCTGCCAGCGCCGCTGCGGATAGGCATCCGTGGAGAGCGACACCGGCTGGCCCGGCGCCAGCAACGCGTACTCGCGCTCCGTCGAAAAGATGATCGCTTCGATGGGGTCAAGCTCGATGATGGAGAGCAGCGGGGTGTTCGCCGAAACCGTGTCGCCCTCCTCAGCGTAGCGCTCCGCGACAATGCGTTGCCCGTCGCCGCCTTCCCAGTCGGCGCGGATCGTCGTGTAACCCAGACGGATCCGCGCCGCCTCGAGCATCGCCTCAGCACGCGTGACCTGGGCGCGGGCGACTTCCACGGCGGCGGTCCTGGCGAGTTGATCGGCACGAACGACGTCAAGCTGTGATTCGCTCGCCACGCCGCGCTCCTGCAGCGTTCGTACTCGCTCCAACTCGCGCTGGGCGATGTCGGCGGCGCTCTGCGCTTCGACGAGCCCGGCCTGCGCGACGGCAAGCTCCGCCTCCGCCTGGGCCACATCCTGTGCGTACTCGTCGCTGTCGAGAACGGCGACGACCTGTCCGCGCTGGACGGTATCGGCGAGGTCGATAGGCGTTGATTCACGGTACGCGCTGCGGCGGC
>CAZZPX010000095.1:0-9238 GCA_964655955.1 uncultured Phycisphaerales bacterium
AGTCGTCCGCGGCGGTGGCCTGGAAACGCGTCCGCTCCCAGTAGAAGTCGTGATGGTGCGCGATGGTGGCGACGCCCGTCTCCGCAATCAACTCGGTCAGCGCGATCCCCAGCGGTATGTGCATGGGAATGGTCAGGGCGTTCTGCGGCACGATCACGTCGATCTGGAAGCGCTCCAGAAAACGATACAGCGTGTCCTTGAGATAGGTCGCCAGGTCCCGAATGTGATTCGTCACAGCGCGGCTGCGGCGGCTGTGCCCGAGCACGCGCTCGTTGATCCAGCGATTCGCCGGATGGGCAAAGTGAGCCTCGGGAACGCACATGCTCACATCGGGTGCGCGATCGAGCCGGCCCGCGTACCAGTAGCTCGTGTGCTTGTCGCGCCAGAGGATCTCCGCCCACTTGGCGCTTTCCAGCGAGACGCCGTCCGTGCCTGCGAAGCGTGTCGAGATGAAACCGATCCGATGTTGCATGCGCGAGGGAGGCATGTGAGTCTACATCGGCGCAAGCCTCAAGTGAATCAATGCCCGCGGGAGCTTGCCCGGGACGATGGAACCGGCCATCATTGGTTGTGCGGGCGCTGTGTCGCCGCGCCAGTCGTGCCTGTGTGCGCACCGTCGAGTTGGCGTCTGCCACGGTGCAGGGCACGGTTTCGCCGCTCTGCGGCCGCGAAGGGGCCGCCTGTGCAGTTGCCGCAAGATTAGAGTCACGCGATGGTTATGATCACACAAGATCTCGCTCCGCTGCTGGAGAAGCTGCCCGGGATCCGCGCCGCCGCCGAGGCCTCGCGCGAGACATTGCTCGCCAACCTGGTGATGATCGGCGAGATCCCGTCGCCGACGTTCGGCGAGCAGGCGCGCCTGCAGTTCCTGCGCGATCGTTTCGCCGAGTGTCATCTGCAGAACATCTCTACGGATGAGGCGGACAATTGCGTCGGCGTTTTGCCGGGAACGCAGGGCGAGCGCAACATCCTGCTTGTGGCGCACGCCGACACCATCTTCTCCGCCAGGGAAGACCACACGATCCGCCTCGATTCAGACCGCATCATCGGGCGCGGCGTCGGCGACAACAGCCTCGGGCTGGCGACGCTGGCGACGCTGCCCACCTTGCTCGAGCGGCTTGACATCGCCCTTGAGTCCAATCTCGTCCTCATGGGCGCCAGCCGCTCGCTCGGTCACGGAGATCTGGGCGGCCTGCGCTTCTTTCTCGATCACACGCACACGCCCATACACGCCGGCGTCTGCATCGAGGGCGTGCAACTCGGTCGGCTCGCCTACGCCTCACTCGGCATGCGGCGCGTCCAGCTTCTGGTCAACGTGCCGGAGGAGTACGACTGGACGCGCTTCGGCGCCAGCAGCGCCATTCCCATCATCAACGAAGCGATCAACCGCATCAACGCCATTCCCCTGCCCCGCCGGCCGCGCTCCAACATCGTCTGGGGCGCGCTGCACGCCGGGGCGTCGTACAACACCATGGCGACGTCCGCAGAGCTGCGCCTGGAGATCCGCAGCGAGTCCGCGGAGGTCGTGGGTCAGATCCAGGCGGCCATCGAGGAAATCGCCGAGGAACTCTCCGCCGAAACGCACGCCCAGGTCGCCGTCAACATCGTCTCCCGCCGCGAGCCGGGCGGCATCCGCTTCGGCCACCCCTTCGTGCGCAGCGTACGCACGATCATGGAAGCGCTGGACGTTGAGCCGCGCATCGGTCCGAGCATGTCCGAACTCGCGTCCTTCATTCACCGCGACATTCCTGCCGTGACGATCGGCATTACGAGCGGCGAGCATCTTGACACCGCGGAGGAGACCGTCTTCATCAAGCCGATGTTCACGGGTCTGGCGCAGTTCATCGCCATTTTGCTTGCGCTCGACAAGGGGCTTTGCGATGAAGATTGAGCAGTGGCTCAAGGAGAACACGTTTCATCACAGCGACTTCTGGGATCTGCAGCAACTCGTCGCGGCGAAGGAGCAGGCGGGCCTGAAGGTGTCGCTGTGCATTCCGACCCTCAACGAAGAGAAGACGATTGGCAAGGAGGTCGTCATCTTCCGCAGCGAACTGATGGATCGCTACCCGCTCATCGATGAGATTGCCGTCATCGACTCGGGATCGGAGGATCGCACGCTCGAGGTTGCCGCCACTTTTGGTGCGGATGTATATCCCTCCGCGGAAATCCTGCCCGAGGTGGGGTTTAAGCGCGGCAAGGGCGAGAACCTCTGGAAGGCGATCTACCAGCTCACCGGTGACGTCATCGTCTACGTCGATGCGGACATCAAGAACATCCACCCGCGCTTCGTCTATGGCCTGGTCGCGCCGCTCATCTACCGGCCTCAGATCCATTATGTGAAGGCGTTTTACGATCGACCATTGGCGGCGTCGGCGGGGACGCGGCCCGTCGGCGGGGGACGCGTCACCGAAATTCTCGTCCGGCCGCTCTTCTCGCTCTTCTTCCCCGAATTGACCGCCATCATCCAGCCTCTCTCCGGTGAATACGCTGTGCGCCGCCATGTCCTCGAGCGGATTCCCTTCCCCATCGGCTACGGCGTGGAGACGGCGCATCTCATGGACGTGTACGCCAAGTTCGGCCTGGAGGCGTTCGGCCAGACCGACCTCGACCAGCGCGTCCACCACAACCAGCCGACGCGCGACCTGGGCAAGATGGCCTTCGGGATCCTGCAGACGTTTCTGCGGCGGGCCCAGGCCGTAGGCGTCTTCGGCGAGATTCCCGAGATGCAGAAGGTGCTGCGCCAATTCCAGACGAGCGCCGACGGGCACGAGCAGGTCGAGTACCACATCGTTGAGGAGGAGCGCCCGCCCATGTGCGAGATCGAAGCGTATCGCGCCAAGTACGGTGTGACGGCTTCATGAGCACTAAGCTGGCGATCGTGCACTATCACCTGCGTCCGGGAGGCGTCACACGCGTGGTGCAGCACGCCGTGCGAGGGCTCTGCGACCGCGACGTGCAGGTGGCGGTGCTGGTGGGCGATCCGGGCGAGGCGGAGTTCGGGCAGGACGCGACGGTGCGCATCGTGGCCGGGCTCGCCTATGACGCCCGCGATCACGTCGTCACCCCCAGGTCGCTGCGCGATGACTTGCTCGAGACTGCCCGCGAGGCGCTGGGCGGAGCGCCCGATGTCTGGCATGTGCACAACCACGCCCTGGGCAAGAACGTCTCGCTTCCCACGGTGCTGCGCATGCTCGCTCAGGAGAGGCACCGACTGCTGCTCCAGATACACGATCTGGCGGAGGACGGCCGGCCGGAGAACTACGCCCGCCTCGTCAACCACATCGGGGCGGGGAGCGTCGATGCGCTGGCGCAGCAACTCTACCCTGTCGCCGACCACGTCCATTACGCCGCGCTCAACGCCCGCGATCACGGCTGGCTCGCGTCGGCGGGTGTGCCCGAAAGCAATCTGCATCTGCTCCCCAACGCCGTCGAACTGCCCGGCATCGACGACTCCAGGCCCCAGGAGCCCGACAGGAAACTCATTCTCTATCCCACCCGCGCCATTCGCCGCAAGAACCTCGGCGAGTTCATTCTCTGGGCGGCGGCGTGCCGCAACGACTACCGCTTCGCCACCACGCTTGCGCCCTCCACACAGTCCGATGTGCTGCTCTACGGCAACTGGCTCCAACTCGCCGAGCGCCTCGACCTGCCCTATGAGCCCGAGGTCGGCACCAAGGCGGACGTCGGCTTCGTGCACCTGCTCAAGAGCGCCGCCGCGCTGGCCACCACCAGCGTCGCCGAGGGATTCGGACTGGCCTTTCTCGAGCCGTGGTTCGCCGGCCGCCCCGTCATCGGGCGCGATCTGCCCGAGATCACGCGGGACTTCAAGAGCGAGGGCCTCCAGCTTGGTCATCTCTATGAGCGCCTCGATGTGCCGCTCGAATGGGTGGGCAAGAACAGGCTGCGCGACGCCATCGACGTGAAGCTGCGCAGCATTCGTCAGCAGTACCGGATGACCTGCAGCGAGGACGATGTGGAGACAGCCCTCGACGCTGCCGTGCGTGATGACAAGGTGGATTTCGCCTGCCTCGACGAGCCGATGCAGCAGGGGGTGGTCCGTCTCGTTGCCGGCGGCGAGAACGGCCGGGATCAGGTCGGCGGGTTGGAGAAGGCGCTGCATCGGACTCCGAGCGAGGAGATCGTGGACCACAACCGCAGGATCGTGCGCGAGAAGTACGGTCTGGAGAAGTACGGCGAGCGCCTGGTGTCGCTGTATCGCCAAATGCTCGACGCCGGCGCCGGCGAGGTGAGGCATGCCGACGGGGCGGCGATTCTCGACGCCTCGCTGGACCCGCGCCGTTTTCGCCTGATGCGAGCCTGACGATGGAAGCGAACCGACAACGGCTTGTCGAGCGAATCGCGGAGCTCTCTTCGCCGCGCCAGCCGATACCCACGGACGTCGAGCCGCGCCTGACGAAGCTCGAGGGGATCCGGGCGGTCGCCTTCGACATCTACGGCACGCTCTTCACCTCCGGCTCGGGGGACGTCGGCACGATTCCCGAAGTACCGGGGGCGGCGGCGTTCGTCGAGGCGCTGCGGGCCATGCGCATCGACGCCCCGACCGAGATCGGCCCCGCGGGCGATCGGGCGCTGCGCAACCGCGTCGACGAGGCGCACACGGCGCGGCGGCTGAAGGGCGTGATGTACCCGGAGATCGACATTCGCGAGATCTGGCGCGACGTCTTTCACGATCTGAAGCTGACGATCAGCGCTGACCTCACCGGCGACAAGACAGGCGACTTCGAGCGCTTCGCCGTGGAGTACGAATGCCGCGCCAATCCCGTCTGGTCCATGCCCGGCGCCCGGGAGGCGCTCGCCGCCTGTCGCGAGCGCGGGCTGATGCTCGGCATCGTCTCCAACGCCCAATTCTTCACGCCGCTGCTCTTCGAGGCGCTGTTCGGCGCATCACTGCCAGCTCTGGGCTTTGCCGAAGTTCGCTGCGTCTACTCCTACGAACTGCTCGAAGCCAAGCCCTCGCCGAGGCTCTATAAGGAATTGATGCTGCGTCTGGGGCGCGGCGGCACCATCGCGCCCGGCGAGGTGCTCTACATCGGCAACGACATTCGCAACGACATCTGGCCGGCGCAGCAGGTGGGCATGCGCACGGTCCTCTTCGCCGGCGATGGGCGCTCGTTGCGGCTGCGCGCGGATGATCCCAAGTGCCGCGACGTCAGGCCCCACGCGGAAATCACGTCCCTGCCGCAGTTTTCAGCCCTTCTCTCTTAGGCTTGCGGCTGTGCTTCTACAAGAATAAGGAGGAGGCAGGGCGTCTCGCGCTTCGCTTTGGCGAGTGGATGCCAGCCGCGCCGCCGCCGCTGCGAGCGCCGCCGCCACGCGCTGCGGACTCGTCCCGCCCATGACATCGCGTCGCTCAAGGGCGCTGTGCAGGCTGAGCGAATCGTAAACATCCTCGCCCGCTTGCGGGCACACGGTCTGAATCTCCTCCAGCGACAGGCAGTGCAACTCCACGCCGACCTGCATCGCCTTGCGCACGAGCGCGCCCACCTGGGCGTGCGCATCGCGGAAGGGCACGCCGCGCCGCGCGAGATAGTCGGCAAGCTCGGTGGCGTTGGCGTAGCCGCTCGTCGCCGCCGCCTCGCAGGCGTGACGATTCACCGTCACGCCGTCGATCATGAGTTTCGTCACGCGCAGGCACAGCCGCCACTGATCCACCCCCGCGAAGAGCGCCTGCTTGTCCTCCTGCAGGTCCTTGTTGTAGGCAGTCGGCAAGCCCTTCAACGTGGTGAGCAGCGCCATTAGCTGGCCGATCACCGGCCCGCTCTTGCCGCGGATCAGTTCCGCCGCATCGGGATTGCGCTTCTGCGGCATGATCGATGAGCCCGTGCAGGTCGCGTCGGAGAGCCTGATGAACTTGCACTCGTTGCTGGCGTAGAGGATCACGTCTTCCGCCAGGCGCGACAGATGCACGGCGCTCAGCGAGGCTGCAAAGAGCAGTTCCAGCGCGAAATCGCGATCGCTGACGCCGTCGATGCTGTTGCGCGTCGGCCCGGCGAAGCCCAGATCCGCCGCCAGCGCCTCGCGATCGATCGGAAAAGTGGTTCCCGCCAGCGCCGCTGAGCCGAGGGGGCACTCGTTGAGGCGGGCCCGTGCGTCGGTGAGCCTGCCAATGTCGCGCTGAAGCATCTCGACGTAGGCCAGGCACCAGTGCGCGAAGAGAATCGGCTGGGCCCGCTGCAGGTGCGTGAAGGCGGGCATGGCGATGTCCTCCGCGCGCCTGGCGAGTTCGATCAGCGCCTCCTGCGCTGCCAGGAGGTCCGCGATCGCCTCCTGCGTCTGCGCCCGCGCCCACAGGCGCAGATCCGTCGCTACCTGGTCGTTGCGGCTGCGGCCGGTGTGCAGCTTCTTGCCGAGGTCGCCGATCTTGTCGATGAGTTGCTGCTCGACCCAGGTGTGCACATCTTCGGCGCCGGAGTCGAGCGGCGGCGCAGCGAGATGCGCCGCTTCCTCGGCAATCTCATGTAACGCTTCCTGGAGCTGCGCCGCTTCTTCGTCGTTGAGCACATCCGCATGCGCCAGCGCCTGCGCCCAGGCGAGCGATCCTTGCACATCCTCCTGCACCAGCCGCCAGTCGATGGCGAGCGAGTCGTTGAGTTGTCGGAAGACGGCATCGGCTTCGCCTTCGAAGCAGCCGCCCCACATGGCGGCCTTCGTTGCGGTGTGTGCAGTCATGGTGACAACCTCCTGCAGTCAGAGTCTCTCGGCGCACCTGCGAGCCGCGATCGCGAGGAAGCAGCTGCGTCGGCCGGGCTGCGACGAAAGTCTCTCGAATCCTAGCGGCTCTGCGCGTACTGCGCCTGGCCCTGCTTCTTCAGTGCGCTGATGCGCTGCGGCAGCGAGTGCAGGCGAATGAAGCCTTCCGCGTGCTTGTGATCGTACACCTCGTCCTTGCTGAAGGTGGCGAAAGCCTCGCTGTAGAGGCTGTGGGGGCTCTTGCGGCTGATCGTCGCCGCCTTGCCCTTGCACAGCCGCACCACGACCTCGCCCGTCATCTTCTCTGCCATCTGCTCCGCCGCGGCGCCCAGCACGCTGCGCAACTGGGTAAACCACTTGCCGTCGTAGAGCAGGTCGGCGAATGTCCGCCCCATCTGCTGGCGGAAGCGCATGGTGTCGCGATCCAGCACGATCTCGCACAGGCCCTGCAGCGCCTCGACCAGCACCGTGCCGCCCGGCGTCTCGTAGAGCCCGCGCGACTTCATGCCGACCAGGCGATTCTCCACGATGTCGATGCGCCCCACGCCGTGCTCGCCCGCGATCAGGTTCAGGTCGGCGACGATCTCGTGCGGTTGCATCGCCTCGCCATCCAGAGCCACGGCCCGGCCGTTCTCGAACGTCAGGTGCACATCGGCCGGCTCATCGGGTGTGGCTTCGAGGGGCGCGGTCCACTGCCAGGCGTCGGCGGGCGGCTCGTTCCAGGGATCCTCGATCGCCCCGCCCTCGTGCGAAACGTGCCAGAGGTTGCGGTCCCGGCTGTAGATCTTGGTCAGGCTGGCGCTGCAGGGGATGTCGCGTTCGGCGAGGTAGCTGAGCAGGCTCTCGCGCGAGGTGAGATCCCAGAGCCGCCAGGGCACGATTACTTCGAGATGTGGGGCGAGGGCGGCGTAGGCGCTCTCGAAGCGTACCTGGTCGTTGCCCTTGCCCGTGCAGCCGTGCGCCAAGCCCTCCGCACCGATCGACAGGGCATGCTCGACCTGGGCCTTGGCGATGAGCGGCCGGGCCATGGCCGTACCGAGGAGATACTTCTCCTCGTACACCGCTCCAGCGAGAACGGCGGGGTAAACGTAATCAGCGATGAACTCGGCGGTGAGATCGGCGACGTGGCACGACGCGGCGCCGCTGGCGAGCGCCTTCTCCTCGACGCCGTCGAGTTCGCCGGCCCCCTGGCCGACGTCGGCGACGAAGGCGTGCACATCGCAGTCGTAGTTTTCCTTGAGCCAGGGGACGATGGCGGAGGTGTCGAGACCACCGGAATACGCAAGAACGATTTGCTTGGCCACGGGAGGATTCCTTCTGTGAGGAGTGTGTATGTCAGGTGGGGGCCCGCCGCCGCGAGGCCGGCGGGAGGGGAGGCTGCTCAGCGCCTCTGACGCTGCATCAGGGTCGCCTGTGCCTCTGCCTGTCGGCGGTGCGGCCTTCGCGTTGGCGGGGTCGGCTCGACTGTGCTGCCTGCATATTCATGCGAGACCCGCCCATCTGCGCAGTTGCCCGATCAACCGCTTCTGCTCGGCACTGGAGGCGGCGGCGAGAAAGATCGTGTCATCGCCTGCGATCGTGCCGACGACGCCCGGCACGCCCGCACGATCCAACTCGAGCGCCACGATCTGGGCCCGACCGGGGCCGGTCTTGAGGACGATGAGCGGGGGGGCGGCGTCGACGCTGAGCACGTGCGTCGCTAGAACATCCTGCAAGAGATGCTCCTGCGTGCCGTGGCCGTTGGTCGGCGTCACATGGCCGAGGCGGTAGCCCTCCGGCCCCTTCACGACGCCCAGATCCTTGAGATCCCGCGACAGCGTCGCCTGCGTCGCCTCGATCCCGCGCGCAGCGAGCCGCGCCGCCAGATCCTGCTGGCTGGGAATCGGCCCGGCGTCGAGCAGGGCGGCAATGGCGGTGTGGCGTCGTTCTCGCAGACTCATTCTGCATGATTATGCACTATCTGCATACTCCTGTCAACTGCCAAAAACGAGAATCCGCGGCTCCTGCCGCGCCGTTCGCACGGCTGGGGCGACCCCGCACGCGCTGCCCGCCTGCCACCGCCTTACGACGCCGGCGCAGCCTCGCCGCCTTCGCCGGCCGCGAGCAGCCGCACCTGCTCGAGCGTCACCAGGCCGTGCCCGACCAGTTCCGTCAGGGCGGGCAGAAACGCCTGCACCTTGTCCGGCGTGTCGACGATCTCCACCACCATGGGGAGGTGCTCGGCAAGGCGGAGGATTCTGGCGGTGTGGATCGGGTGCGTGCCGCGGTACCCCATGACCCCCTGCAGCACCGTCGCCCCGGCGAGGTCGTGCTCCTTTGCAGCCCGCACGATCGCCTCGTAGAGCGGCATGCCCCGGTGTTTCTCATCCTCGCCCACAAAGATGCGGACCAGCTCGGCTTCCTTGATCTCGTGCATGGCTGTACTCCGAATCGTGCACCTGAAGCTGAGTAACGGTTCACAACAGCCGGCCGAGGGCGAGGCCGAGGAGAACGCACGCCAGGCCGCCGAGGTTCTCCCCGGCGAGGT
>CAZZPX010000096.1:0-9227 GCA_964655955.1 uncultured Phycisphaerales bacterium
CGTGGAGGCCGACCTGACCGCAGCGCTGCGGCCGGGCGTGAACCAACTCGCGCTTCTGGCGGAAAACGCGGGGAATTCGCCCAATCCCGCCGGGGCCATCGGCAAAGTCATCATCGATCTCGAAGGCGGCGAGCGCGAGATCGTGGCGCTGGACGAGACGTGGAAGGCGAGCCGCAGCGCCCCGCCAGGCTGGACCAGCGCGGCCTGCGACGACTCCGGCTGGCCCAGGGCCCGCCTCGTCGCGCCATACGGCGCTGCGCCGTGGGGCAATGTGGGAGCCGGTCGGATCACGCTCAGCCCCGCTCAGGCGGATCCCTTCGTCGGCGGCTGCATGCTGCCGGACGACGTCGATCTCGCAGCGGCGCGCGTCGTGCTGGAGCTTGACGATCTGGCGACGGAGCAGGCGGCGCGCGTGAGCATAAACGGACACGACGCGGGCGGCTTCATCGGCGCGCCGCTGCGTCTGGACGTGACGCGGCACGTGCAACCAGGTTGCAACACGATCCGCATCGAGCCGTTCGCGCCGCCTGCAGCGCGCCTGATGATTTGCCGCTGAGGCTGGCGGGCGCTGCGCGATCACGTCATCGGGGCGTTATGATTCGCCGCGGAGAGAATTCATGCGCATTCTGATCGTGCATCTCCTGTCGCTCGTCATCGGCGTGGAGCTGACTTCGTGCACATCGCTGCGGGCACTGCCGACGATGCGGACGCCGCCGCAGCGCTCGCTCGAGGTGACGGCGACGGCGTACAACTCGGTGCCGGAGCAGACGGATGACACGCCCTTCATCGCCGCGTGGGGCGACAGGCTCGACCCGGCGGTCGCCTCGATCGCCGTGTCGCGCGATCTGCTCGAGATGGGTCTGACGCGCGGCACGTCGGTTCGCATCGAGGAACTCGACGCGGACTTCGTCGTGCTGGACAAGATGCACCCGCGCTGGAAGCGGCGCATCGACATCTACATGGGGCTCGACGTCGAGGCAGCCAGGCGCTGGGGCAAGCGTCGCGTCACCATCTCCTGGACTGCCACGCCGGACTGATTCCGGATGCGCGTGTCGCCGCGTGCGAATGGCTGCGGGGCGATTTCAACTTCAAGTTAACCGTTCGCTTGTTGTATCAAGCGAGCGTCGCCGTAGACTCCTCCTGACGACGCATCACCTAATGAGGAGCGGCGGCATGAAGCACGCGATAAGGTTGTCGACTGTCTGCTGGCTTGGACTTCTCTGTGCCGGGCAAACCGAGGCGGCCCAACTCACGCCGACGTGGCAGAGCCGGTTCATTAACGTCGCGGCTGACGCCGTCAACATGAACCAGGAGACCGAAGACGGCGAGGCGTTTCACATCGAGGCGCCGGGGTACGATCAGTTCGCGACCTACCAGGCTGCGACGGCGCTCGTGGACGGAGCACAGTCAGCGGGCGTGGCCAGCCAGAATTCGCAGATCCTCGCCGATCGCATTCTCGCGGACGGCACGATGTTCGCGAGCGCCGAGGCGTGGGGCGACTCGACAAGTTGCAGCGGCATC
Source organism: uncultured Phycisphaerales bacterium (assembly GCA_964655955.1). Classification (GTDB taxonomy): domain Bacteria; phylum Planctomycetota; class Phycisphaerae; order Phycisphaerales; family JAGLTS01; genus CAZZPX01. Next base: position 1,522 of record CAZZPX010000096.1, read on the forward strand.
GCCACTTCCTGGACCGAGGTCTCGTTCCTGCTCGACGAAGCGGCTGAAGTCGAACTGCTCATCTACCTGCACGTCGTCGAGAATGCGATCGGCGCCGTGCAACTCTGGGAGGAGACGCCGGACGGCCCGGTCGTCGTGCGCGCCGAACACGCCGCCGGCCCCGACGCGACGGTGCACGTAACCTACACGAACCTGCTGGAATCCGGCGAGTATCGCCTGCGCGCACAGGTGCAGGGCGGCGCCTGGTCGAACGCCTACGACGGCGAGTTCGAGTCAGCGGCGGCCCAGTACACGGCGCACCTGACGATTCTGGACAACCTCTGCATGGCCGATCTTGACGGCGACGGGGATACGGACCAGGCCGATCTCGGCGTGCTGCTCGCCTCGTACGGCGTTGACGACGGCGGCGATCTGGATGGCGACGGCGACACCGACCAGGCGGATCTGGGCGTGCTGCTCGCCGACTACGGCTGCGCCTGACCAGCGCCTGCAATCCGCCGCGCTGCCTGCGAAACCACGAAAGGACCGAAACGTGCATTTGACAGCGAAACAGATCGTCATCGGCGTCAGCTTGCTCGCCGCTCCATCCTGCCTCGCCGCCGGCGTTGAACTGATACCGACCGCACAGAGCCGATTCATCGATCTGCGCGTGGATGCGGAGAACGTCGCTCTGGATCAATCCGACAGCGACCACAGCTACGACGAAGCCGCCGACTTCGGCCCGTTCAATGCCTATCTGCTGGCGGACGCCACCGTCTCCAGCGCCGCCGCCGACGGATCGGCACGGCTGATCAGCGAGATCCTCTCGGATCGGATCTCGACGATCGGCTTCATCTTCGCTCGCGCGCAGACATCGGCGCCTTCCACGGTCGCCAGCGGTCTGAGCACCTCCTGGTCGGAGGTCTCGTTCACGTTGAGCGGCGCGTGCGAGGCCGAACTCGACATTCTGCTCAGCAACTACGACAACACCAGCAGTTCCATGCAACTCTGGAAGGACACGCCGGACGGACCGATCGCCATCTGGTCGGATCACATCCCGCCGAACTCGGCGCTGGAGACGACGCGCACGGGCAGTCTGGAAGCGGGCGACTACCGCCTGCGCGTGGAGATGAGCGGCGGCGCCTGGGCGGAGGGACTGATTGCGCCCTTCGAGGATGCCTTCGGCCAGTTCTCCGTGACATTCACAGTCAGCGCGCCGCCGTGCGCAGCCGACCTCGACGGCGACGGCGACACCGACCAGGCCGATCTCGGCGTGCTGCTCGCTTCCTATGGCGTGGACGACGGCGGCGATGTTGACGGCGACGGCGACACCGACCAGGCCGATCTGGGTGCGCTGCTGTCGTCGTTCGGCTGCGCGTAGCGCGCAGCGCTCCCCGGCGCCGGCGTCGCCTTTGATCCTTTTCGGCAAAGAGAGGGCCGCAGCGGAGAGCGTGATCCTCCCGCATCGGCCCGCGCGGGCGCCTTCCGCTCAGCCGCCGCGGCCGCGCTCTTCGGGGCTGAACAGCGGCCGATTCGGATCACCGGCGAGATAGAGCGTCTGCGTCGGGAAGGCGAACTCGATGCCGGCCTTCTCATACTCTTCGAACAGCCGCAGGTTCACGCGCTCTGCGTGTTCGATGTACTCCCAATAGGCGGGCGGGAAGTACCAGTAGAGGACCATGATGTTCAGGCTCGCCGCGTTGTAGTCATTGAAGTAGACGCGCGGCGGGTACTCGTCCTTGCCCACGCTGCCGTGGATCGGCTCGGCGATGCCCGGCTCCTCGAGGATGTCCTTGAGGATCTGCACCGCCTGCTCGATCTTCTCCCTGGGCGTGTCGTAGGTGATCGTCACGTTCATCAGTCGACGTATGTAGGGTCGGCGACCGATGTTCTCCACCGGGTCGTTCACGATGTTCGAGTTGGGCACGGTGACGAGATGGCCGGTGAGCGTGCGGATCTTGGTCGAGCGGAAGCCGATCTCCTCGACCGGGCCGTCGTAGCCGGAGTAGTTGATGCGCTCGCCGACCTTGAAGGGCTGATCGAGGAAGATGGTGATCGAGCCGAAGATGTTCTTCAGCGAATCCTGCGCTGCGAGCGACACGGCCAGACCCGCGATGCCCAGGCCGGCGAGCCAGGCGCCGATGTCCTGGCCGAAGACGTTCTCCGCGATGAGCAGGAAGCCGACGACGACCACGAAGATGCGCAGCGTCTTGCGCACAAGGGGCACCACCCGATCGTCCAGATCCGACTTCGTGCGGGCGGTGATGCGCTTCATCAGCACCTCGAAGATGCTGACGATGTTGAAGGCGTACCAGAAGACGGCGATGTAGACGAGCAGCTTGATGACGTCGCCGCAGAACTCGCGCAGGGGGTCGCTCAACTCGATCTGCGCCAGGCCGATGCTGGTCCCGATCGTGATGAAGGCGAGGTTGACGGGCCCGGCTGCATCGGTGATGAGCCGCGCCTGCACGGCGAAGCGGCTGTGCGCCACCGTGCCGCGGAAGCGCTCGAGAAAGAGCGACACGAGCTTGCCGATGACCACGCCGCCGAAGATCGCACCGAGCAGAATGAGCCATTGCTCCCAGTCATTCTTCTCGAGCAAATCCGCGAGCCCCAGGCTCTGAAACCAGGATGTGATGCTCTCCGCCTCGTTTGGCCCAGTCTGGGCATCGGTCGCCTTGGAGGCCTCGGCCGGCGCTTCGGATTCTGCGTCGCCGGGCTGAGCCGCATCGCCCGGCGACAGCATCTGCTCGCGTGCCGCCTCAGGCGCTTCCTGCGCGCTGGTTGCATCCGTCTGCGCCGCGTGCGCCGAGCTGCGCGGCGCACTGAGCAGCATGACGCCGCCCACGATCAATGCCGCACAGATAAGCCAGGTGACAACCAGCGTCAGCCAGGTTTGCACGAGAAGTCGCATCGAGCCGTCTCCAATTCCAGAGCCGCTGCTTCGCGAGCCAGCGGTCGCATGTGCCTGCCGGCAGCATCCTAAGCCCGACGGTCGCGCCTGTCACTTGCATCGCAAAGGGGAAGATCTCGCCGACCGAGGCAGGAGATGCTGCGTCAGCTCCCCGGCACTTTGCCTCGCCCCTCAGCCGGCGGTCTGCATCGATTCTGCCAGCAGCGCGTGACGATCCGGTGCTCTGCGCGCCGCGCCGCCTGCGCGAGGGAGGCTGTATGCTCAGGTTCGCAGCAGTTGCAAATCGGAGGCCACGATGTCGTACATCCTTGCCGTCGACCAGGGCACCACGAGTTCGCGCGCAATTCTGTTCGACCGCGAGGGCGCGCCCGTCGCCGTCGCCCAGCGGGACATCGAGCAGATCTACCCGCGGCCGGGCTGGGTCGAGCACGATCCGGCGAACATCTGGTCGACGCAGCGTGACGTCATGGCAGAAGCGCTGCGCGAGGCGGGAGTCACGGCCCGGGAGATTGCAGCGGTCGGCATCACCAATCAGCGCGAGACCACGATTCTCTGGGAGCGCAGCACGGGCGAGCCGATCCACAACGCCATCGGTTGGCAGGATCGCCGCACCGCGCCCCTCTGCAAGCGGCTGCGCGCCGACGGCTTCGAGGGGCTGTTTCAGGCGAAGACCGGCCTGTTGCTCGATCCCTACTTCTCCGGCACGAAGCTCGCCTGGCTGCTCGACAACGTCGAGGGGGCCCGCCCCCGCGCTGAGCGCGGCGAACTCGCCTTCGGCACGGTCGACGCCTGGCTGGCATACAAGCTCAGCGGCGACCGCCTGCACATCACCGATGTCAGCAACGCTTCGCGCACGCTGCTTCTGAACATCCACAGCGGCGACTGGGACGATGAACTGCTCGACGTCTTGCGCATCCCCCGCTCGCTGCTCCCCGAGGTGCGCTCGAGCAGCGAGGCCTACGGCGAGATCGCGCGCGATCTGCCCTGCGGCGGGGCGACGCTCGCCGGGATCGTCGGCGATCAGCAGGCCGCCACCATGGGACAGGTCTGCGTCAAGCCCGGCATGGCGAAGAACACGTACGGCACGGGGTGCTTCCTGCTGCTCAACACCGGCGAAGCGGCGAGGAAATCGCACAACAAGCTGCTCTCGACCGTCGCCTGGCAGCGCGGCGGCGCGCGAACCTACGCCCTCGAAGGCAGCGTCTTTGTCGGCGGGGCGATCGTGCAGTGGCTGCGCGACGGGCTGAAGATCATCGAGAAAGCTGAGGAGGTCGAGGCGCTTGCCGGCAGCGTCGCCGACACGGGCGGCGTGGAGCTTGTTCCCGCGCTTGCCGGGCTGGGCGCCCCGCACTGGGACCCTTATGCGCGCGGTGTGATCGTGGGCATCACGCGCGGCACGACGGGCGCGCATATCGCCCGCGCCGCGCTGGAAGGCGTCGCGCTCGAAGTCGCCGACCTCGCCCAGGCCATGCAGGCGGACGCCGGCCTGAAACTCTCGGAGTTGCGCGTGGACGGCGGGGCGGCGGTGAATGATCTGCTCATGCAGTTCCAGGCCGATGTGCTGCAGACGCCGGTCGTGCGCCCGCGGGTGCTGGAGACGACGGCGCTGGGGGCTGCGTACATGGCGGGACTGGCGGTCGGTTACTGGAAGTCGCTCGACGAGATCGAGGCGAACTGGCGCGTCGAACGCCGCTTCAAACCGCGCCTGGGCAGCGGCGAAGCGCAGGCGCGGCGGGAGCGCTGGGCGCGGGCCGTCGAGCGGGCGCGCGGGTGGGAGCAGGAGGAACGATCGTGAAGCGAGGCGAGATGCTCGCGGCGCTGCGTGAAGGCGGCAAGCCGTGGGACATGGTCATCATCGGCGGCGGGGCGACGGGACTGGGCGCAGCCGTCGATGCCGCGGCGCGCGGCTACCGCGTCGCGCTCATCGAGCAGAGCGATTTCGCCAAGGGCACCTCCAGCCGCTCCACCAAGCTGGTGCACGGCGGGGTGCGCTACCTGCAGCAGGGCAACGTTTCGCTCGTCATGGAAGCGCTCAAGGAGCGCGGGCTGCTCTTGCGCAACGCGCCACACCTGGTGCGCGACGTCGCCTTCATCGTCCCCAGCTACGCCTGGTGGGAGTCGCCGTTCTACGGTATCGGGCTCAAGGTCTACGACATGCTCGCCGGGAGATACGGCTTCGGCAAATCGTCGATGCTCTCCCGGCAGCGGGTGATTGCGGAGATTCCCTCGATCAACACGACCGGCCTGCTCGGCGGCACGCGCTACTTCGACGGGCAGTTCGACGATGCGCGCCTCGCGATCAATCTCGCAACGACCGCGGCCGAGCAGGGCGCCGTCGTCGTCAACTACGTGCGGGCCGAGCGCCTGGTGAAGGATGAAGCGGGCTGGGTGCGCGGCGTCATCGGGCACGACCTCGAAGGCGGCGCGGAGATCGAGCTGAGCGCCCGCGTCGTGGTCAACGCGACCGGCCCCTTCGCCGACGAGGTGCGCCGGCTGGACCAGCCCGAGGCGCGGTCGATCATCGCGCCCAGCCAGGGCGTGCACATCGTGCTCGAGCGCGCCTTTCTGCCGGGCACAAGCGCCATCATGGTGCCGCACACCGACGACGGCCGGGTCATGTTCGCCATCCCCTGGCACGACGTCGTGGTGGTGGGAACGACGGACACGGCGATCGAGACGGTGAGCCTTGAACCGCAGCCGCAGGAAGGGGAGATCGACTTTATTCTCGACACGGCCAATCGCTATCTCGCCCGGCCCGCGACTCGTGCGGATGTGCGCAGCGTCTTTACCGGGATTCGTCCGCTGGTGCGCATGGGCGACAGCAGGGACACAGCGGCGCTGTCGCGCGATCACACGATCCTCATCGAACCGCGCTCCGGGCTGCTCACCGTCGCGGGCGGCAAGTGGACCACCTATCGCCGCATGGCCCAGGATGTCGTGGATCAGGCCGTCACGCTCGCGGATCTGGAGCCCGCGGCATGCACGACGAAGGAGTTGCGCGTGCATGGCTGCGACGCCGACGCGGCGCGCTACGGCCGGCTGGCGACGTACGGCTCGGATGCGCCGCGGGTGCAGCGACTCGACGCGGAGAGCGCAGCGCCGGCGACGCCGCTGCATCCGCGCCTGGCGCTGACGGAGGCGGAGGTGCGCTGGGCGTGTCGCGAGGAGATGGCCCGCACGGTGGACGATGTGCTGTCGCGGCGGACGCGGTCGCTGCTCTTCGATGCCGCCGCCGCTCGCGAGTGTGCCCCGCGCGTGGCCGAGATCATGGCTGAGGAACTGGGACAGGGCGCCGCCTGGGCGGAGGCGCAGGTGCGGCAGTTCGAGACCGTCGCCGCCCGCCACCTGCCCGGCCAGCACCGCTGAGACAGGACGGCGAGCGGTCGCACGCCGAGTTTGCACCCACCCGCGCGGCGCGGTACCACACTGCCATGCGCACCGCCCAGCTTCTCGAACAACTCGACGCACTCGCCCCGCTGCGACTGGCGGCGGAGTGGGATAACGTGGGCCTGCTGCTCGGCCGCAGCGACGGCGAGGTCACACGCGTCCTGCTCACCATCGACAGCACGCCCGACGTCGTGCGCGAGGCGCTTGAGTTCGACGCGCAGATGATTGTCTCCTACCACCCCATCATCTTCCATCCGCTCACCCGCATCATCGACAGCGAGGTGCGCGGACGAATGCTGGTGAATCTCTTGCAGGGGGGCGTGTCGGTGTATTCGCCGCACACCGCGCTCGATGCGATGGAGGGCGGCGTGACGGACTGGCTGTGCGACGGCCTGGAGCCGGCGGGAGCGCCAGGCCGCGGCGGAGATCGCCGCGCCCTCGAACCTTACGCCGCCCTTCCCGAGACGCAGCAGTGCAAGCTCGTCACCTTCCTGCCGCCCGACCAGGTCGACCGCGTGCGCAGCGCCCTCGCCACCGCGGGGGCGGGAATCATCGGTGACTATGAGCAGTGCTCCTTCGGCTCACCGGGGATGGGTACGTTCTTCGGCGGAGAAACTGCGAATCCCGCCGTGGGCGAGGCAGGCAGGCTCGAACACGTGCGCGAGCTGCGGCTGGAGATGGTCGTGTCGCGGCACCGCGTCGCGCTCGCCATCGAAACGCTGCAGCGCTTCCACCCGTACGAAGAGCCGCCCATCGACGTCTACGATCTGCGCCCGCTGCCCAAGCGCAGCCAGGGAATGGGCAGGCGGCTGGTGCTGGATCAGCCGATCGGCTTCGATGCGATCGTACGACGGTTTCGCGACCATCTGGGGCTGGAGCACGTCAAGTTCCGCGATGTGTCGCAGGGCAAGCCGATCCAGGCGATCGGCATCGTGCCCGGGGCGGGTGCGTCACTCCTCGACAGCGCGATCGAGCAGGGCTGCGAAGTCTTCATCACCGGCGAGATGAAGCACCACGAAGTGCTCGCGGCGGCGCTGCGCGGCTGCTCCGTCATCCTCGGCGGACACACGCACACCGAGCGCGGCTTCTTGCCGATCTTCGCCGAGCGCATCCGCGGCCGCTGCCCCGGCCTGGAAGTGCGGGTGAGCGAAGCTGATCGCACAGCGCTGCAGGTGACGTAACGGCGACCGGAGCGTGCGGAGGCGGCGCGTAAGCCTTCTGCTGGCGCATTTGCCCACTTTGGGGGGGTTGCCGTACCTCGATTCATAGCCGACAGTTAGGTCATATACCATCCGATCTGTCTGTCCGCACGCAGTCCACATCGGTGGGATCGCGACGAATCGGCAGCCAGTCGGATCCCCGACTTACAAGGAGATACAGAATGAGACGACTCACTCCGGGATGGAGGACGGGGGTCCGCGCGCGA
>CAZZPX010000097.1:0-8703 GCA_964655955.1 uncultured Phycisphaerales bacterium
GTCCGCAGGTCGTGTGCTTCCTCGTACACCCGCCGCAGCAACTCCGCCTCCTCGCGGATCACGGGCTCCTCCGGCAGCACGTCGAGTCCGGCAGCGGCGAGCTTGCCTTCCGCCAGTGCCCGCAGCATGGCGCGGATGTCGATGATCTCGCCGCGAGCCGTGTTGATCAGCACGCACCCGCGCTTCATCTTGATGAACTGCTCCTTGGCGAGCAGGTGATGCGTGTGCCTGTTCGCCGGCACGTGCAGCGAGACGATATCGCTGCGCGCGAGCAGCTCATCGAGCGAGCAGTATTCGAAGCCGAGCCGCTGCGCGGCCCTTTCGCCCGGCGCGACATCGAACGCGAGGACATTCATCTCGAACCCGCGCGCGATGCGGATGACGTTGAGCCCGATGTCGCCCGTGCCCACCACGCCCATGGTCTTGCCCATGAGATCGAACCCCTGCAGGCCGCGCGGACTGAAATCGCCCTTGCGTGTGCGGTCGATCGCCTCCTCCATGCGATGGCTGATGGCGAGCAGCAGCGCGAAAACATGCTCCGCGACGGTGTTCGAGCCGTACGTCGGCACGTTGCACACCGTGATGCCACGCTCGTAGCAGTAGTCGACATCGATGTGGTCGAAGCCGGTCGAGCGCGTCGTGATGAGCCTCAGGCGGTCGAAGCGCTCGAGCACCGTCGCATCGAGTTGGCTGTCGATGAACGGCGAAAGCACTTGCGCCTCGCGAAACTCGTCGGCGTTCCTGGGCCGTAGTGGTTGCGAGGTGGTGTGCACCTGGAAGCCGTCGCCCAGCTCATGAAATGCGTCCGCTTCCCAGCTCTCGATCTCAAACGCGACAACCTGCATCGCGAGTCCTGCTCCTTTCGCGGGGTGTCGACTCGTGAAGTTCGGGACGACGCTGTTCTACACCATGGCGCTCTCTGGCGCAACCTGCTTCGGCAGGCTCCGGACGATTGGCAGTGGATCTTCCCCCGGCGCGGCATGAGGTTGGCAACTCCGTCGGGCGTCGCGCGAACACCGCCCCACCAGCTGTCGTCCTTGCCCTCTTGAAATCCGGCGGCACCGCCCTGGCTGGTCATGCGCCTTGCAAGGAGTGTAGCCAAGTGAAGAAGATTAAAAACGACACAAATATCCTGACGTCCTGTGCAGAGTCGCCGCCTGGGTGCGCCACACCGTGTGCTGCCAGCACGCCGAAGCCGGCGCCCGGGACAGGAAACAGACGGAGCCGTCGTCTATTGAAGGCGTTCAGAAGTGGTGTTCAGAATTAGATAAATCTTGCACGTTCTCATTGATCTTCGAGGTATTCTCTTCGCCATGTTCTCGCAGAGGACGACAACGGCCCTTCTCGAAGGCCTCTGCAATGCAGACGACAGCACCGCCTGGGAGGAGCTGGACGGTCGTTGCCGCCCCATCATGCTGGCCGTGGCGCGCCGCATGGGGCTTTCGGACGCTGAGGCGGAGGACGCCGTCCAGGCGACGCTCACCACCTTCCTCGAGGCCTACCGGGCGGGGCAGTTCGACCGCAATCGCGGTCGGCTCAGCGCCTTCATTATCACGATCTTGCGCTCCCGGGCCCTCGATCTCCGTCGCCGTAACCTGCGCCGCAAGGAAGTGCAACTCGACGATCGATTCGCCGACGACTGCAGTGAAGCCGACATCGACCGCCTCTGGTACGACGAACGGCAGAACCAGATCCTGCGCGAGGCGCTGCAGGAACTGCGGGCCACCGGCACGAGCGAGCATCTGCTGCAGGCGTTCGAACTCTACGGCGTACGCGGCGTCGACATTGGCGAGGTAACGGTCCGGCTCGGCATGTCTCGCGACGAAGTCTACAACGCCAAGTATCGCGTCGCGCGGCGTCTCCAACCCATCGTGTCGCGACTGGACAGGCTCTACGAGGACATCTGACTATGAACGCTGCGGCTGAGCCTGCGTCCTCTCGTGATGGCGAGTCGGCGTGCCCCAACCTCGAAGCGCTCGAGTCCTTCATGCGCGGCGAGAGTTGCGAGGAAGTGCTCCCGCACGTTGTGGACTGTCCCGCCTGCCAGGAACAACTCAAGGACATGCGCTCCGCCAACGAGTTCCTGGAGCGCTTCGCCTCGGCCAGCGGCGCCGGGTCGCCGAGTCGGCCTCGGCAGCCGCACTCGCTGCACGATATCAAGATCGAAGGGTACGAGATCCGCGCCATGCTGGCGTTCGGCGGGCAGGGCGCGGTCTACAAGGCGCGGCAGATCCGAACCGGCCGGCTCGTCGCCATCAAAGTTCCGTTCCACGACGCACTCAGCGGCTCGTCCGGGCACTATCGCTTCAAACGCGAAATCGAACTCACGGCGAGGCTCAACCATCCCAATATCGTGCGCGTCCTCGGGGCGTGCGACGCCTCGGACGGCAGGCTCGGCTGCGTCATGGAATACATCGAGGGCGAGCCGATCGGCGCCTGGGCGGAGGAGCAGCGACGCCGCGGCCGGTCGGGATTGCGCCGCATCGTCGAGGTGATGTACCAGGTCGCGGACGCCATCGCCTACGCTCACCAGCGCGCTATATTGCATCGTGACATCAAGCCAAGCAATATCATGATCACCGCCGACGACGTGCCCCACGTCCTCGACTTCGGCTTGGCCAAGGCGCTGGATAGCAAGGCTGCGTCCTTCGCCACGGTCACCGGCGCGTTCATCGGCACCCTGGTCTATTCGGCCCCGGAGCAGTTAAGCGGCGCTACCGACGCAGTGGACCTGCGCACCGACGTCTACAGTCTCGGTCTCTTGCTGTTCCATGTGCTCACGGGCAGGCTTCCCTTTCCAAGCGATGCGCCCGCGATCGAGATCATGCGCAGCATCCGCGACACGGCGCCCGGGCGGCCCTCCTCGCTCAACAGCGAGATCGGCGCGGAACTCGACGCCATCATTCTCAAGGCCATCTCCAAGGAGAAGGATCGCCGCTACACGACCGGCGGGGAGTTGCGCGACGATCTGCGGGCCTGGCTGGCGGGTGAAGCGGTGCGGGCGAAACTCGACAGCCGCAGCTACCGACTCCGCAAGACCATCAGCCGAAATCGTTGAAAAGTGACGGCAACAGCGGCTGCAACGCTGGTGCTGCTGAGCCTGCTGGTCCTGGGGGTGATTGCTCGCGAGCAGAGCAATCGCGCGCTACTTGCCGAGAAGCTCCGGCAGGCGCGCGCCCTCGAGTCGCATTGGGTCCGGCTGGCCGAGGCGCGCCTGCTGTCACGGGACAGCTTCGAGGCGGGTGAGAACGTAGCCTGGCAGGCACTGCTCGATCCCGAGCAGGCGCTGGTGGACGAGCAGATCGAAGGGGTCGGTGGCGATGGCCCGCTCTCGACCAGCCCGGCGTATTGGGCGCTGTGGGAGATGTACATGCGCATGCCCATTGTGGCATCGCTGCCTCTCAACATGCCGAACTCGATCGCATTGTCGGAGGATGGTTTCCTGATTGCCGCTCGAGATCGAGCGATCGAGGTATGGGAGTGGCAGACAGGTCGGCTGGCGGACCGGCTCGAACTGCCGATCGCCGGGGTGGCGTACTCGTTCACCCACGCAGTCGGGCTCGATACGCTGCTCGTCGTCGACACAGCAGGTCCGCCGCTGCTCGTCGATCTCAAAGCCGGAACGTCCGTGCCGCTCGGCTCGGAGCCTGTCGCCGCGGCAATGACCGGAGGCGCCTGCGTGGCACTGTCCGCATTGAACGATGCCGGCGTGCGAGTCGAGATCTGGGATGTCTCCACGAGGCCTCCAAGCAGAACGGTCGCTGTACAACTCGCCGATATGCATTTTGCCGCCTGCTTTGATCCTGCAGGCCGATTCATGACCGTCGCGGAAGTAACGGGGCGAGTTCGCGTCTTCAATACAGTTGACGGCCGGGTATTGCTCGATCGTTCACCGGCGGAATCACCGCGTTTCAACCGGGTCCTCTCGCGCGGTCGGCCCGACGAAGTCATCCTCGTCGGGCCAGACGCGTGGGCCGTGCTTCAACTGGGCGAGCAGCCTGTGGTCCGGCTGGAGGAAGACCGGTTCCGCAATCTAAACGTGCAGAACGCCCCCAAGAATGCCTGGCCCTCTCGCGCCGGCAAACGCTACATCTTCTTGACCGATCGTTGGCAGTTGGGCATCAGTGGCGCGAACGACGACGAGATTCAGGGCCGGATCGTGCCTGGACTGTCGCTGCGCGGGGCCGCACTCACTGCGGACGATCGCTACGTCGCGGTCCTCCTGGAAGGGTCGCACCGCTGCATGCTCATGGAGGCTGAGCAAGCCCAGCCCCGACCGCTCGTGCATGCGACTGACGCAGCGATCTTCGGGCGCGCGACCGTCTTCGACGTGGTCTTCAGTCCCGACAGCCGTTCGCTCTACACCGCGTCCATGGACGGCACGGTGCGCCGATATGAGACAAGGGCTGACGCGGTCGAGATCGTCTCGCGCCAGACCGTTCCCGGCGGTGCGACGCGCCTGGCTCTGCACGGCGACGACCTATTGGTCGGATCACACGACGAAGGCAGAGGCGATGCACGCATTCTCCGCTATCACGCCGATGGCGCGGTGGAGGAGCTTCTCTCCGGCCAGAACTGGATCTGCGGCTTGATCAGCGATGACACCGGGATTGTCTGGGGGCTCAGCGGAGGCGGCGTGCTGTTTCGCATCGACCTCGAGAGCGGGGACAGGCGGGCGGTCAGTCTTCAGCGACCGACGCGCCGCGTTGGCTACCGCGCGCTTGCCCACCTGCCCGAGGCGAACCTGCTGCTCCTCGCGACGAACAACCGCATCGACACGATGCTCCTGGACGCGAACACGCTGGAGGAAATGGGTCCTCCTCTGAATCTGGGCAGCGTCAGGCAATTCGCGGTGAGCCCGACCGAGCCAAGCCTCTTCGCGACGGCGGACGACGATGGGTGCATCCGCATCTGGCGCTTCACCTCGGGTCAAGCGCCAAAGGTCGACCTGGTACGCACGCTCCGGGCACACGCCGGCTCTGCGTTCTGCATCGCCTTTCATCCCGGCGGTCGCCTCATCGCTTCAGGCGGTGGAAGTCCGGAATCGAAGGACGTTCGCATCTGGGACAGCCTGACCGGGCGGGAACTTGCTGCGCTCGATCTCTTCGACGTCGGCGTCTTCGATCTTGAGTTCAGTCCCGACGGCCGGTTTCTGGCGGCAGGGGGCGAAGCGGACCCAGAACGTCTCGAAGAAGGTCCGCAGCTCTTTCTCATCGATATGAAAGCCGCGGAGACGATGATTGCCGGCAATCTGGAGTACCACATCCGGCGGCTGACGCCAGACAGCGGCCGGGAGCCGGCGTTCGCCGAAGCGATGCGCTCGTGGGCGGCGAAGATCCGCAGCGACAGCGCAGGGCCGCCGACGGTCGAACACTGAGACGCGGCGGCGAATCTCGATACGAAGATGCCGTGGACCGCTTCCGGCCGTAACTCCCGGTACAACTGCGACCAACGTCTCGTGATCCCAAATTGCGGGAAATTAGTTGAGACGACGCTGCGAGATCGCGGCGTTGGCTGCGGAGTAATGGTGGAGGCGTCAGGTCGACGCAATGCTTCGAACAGTCGCGTCAGCCACGCCACCTGAGTAAGAGCAGCTTCGGCTCGAGGCGAAAGCCTGGAGCCGAAATTCAGGCCTGCGGGCAGGCAACGCCCGCTGGACCTGCCGCTGGCCGACAAGCACTCAACTGAGCCATCCATCGAATCCTCCCTGTCGCTCGCGCGCCGACTTCCCCCGGCGCGCGAGCGTTGTCATTGCGCCCAGCGCTCTTGATTCACATTTCTTCTTTTGTGTGCGAGATTCGCGGGTGAGATGCGGAGTAGGTCCAGGAGGGACTATCCAGCGCGTCGCTGGGCGCCTCCAAGGCAACTCACTCGGTCACAACAAATAGGAAACGACATCATGAACCACATTCATAAGACAAGCTGCCTCACCGTCGCCGCCACCGCCAGTGTTGTTCTGAGCGCAGCGTCGGCCACTGCCGCCCCCTTGAACGGCTCCGGCACCCTGCCGGTGCCCAATCCCAACCCCGGGATTCCCAACTGGGAGCCTGCGGCGCTCTCGAACATCAATCACCCCATCAGCTTCACGAGCACTTGGGCGAGCCCCGCGGCTCCCGCCTGGATTGGATCCTTCCAGGCAACCGGCCCCGTCCCTTCCAGCCCGAATTCGGGAACGACCACGTACGACTTCTCTACCCTGGCATCGAATCTCCCCGCGGCCACTTTCTTCTCATTCGGAGATGTGGACGGAGGCTCCGGCGGAGGCGAGACATTCAGGCTTCAAGCCTTCAATTCCGGCGTTCCCATCACGGCGCCCTGGCTCAATCCGCCGGTCGGCGCCTGGGGTACCGGCCAAGGACCCGCAGGAGCCATTCTCGCGACCGATATGCCCGATTACAGCTTCGATTCGTTGACGGGAATCTACACGATCGACGGCTCCAACGTTCCCGGCAATCCGGCCATTGGCTTCGCGCTCACGACTGTCTTCAGCATGGACGAACTCGTCCTGGTGAAGGCGACCACAACTATGGCTTTGGCATGGCCGCGCCCGTGCCGAGTCCCGCCAGCGCCGCGCTGCTCTCGCTTGGCGGTCTGACCGCCTTCCGTCGTCGGCGCTGACCTCACGGTCACCGTCCACGACTCGTGACTTCCCGCTGAGCAGTCCGACGAATCAACGCCTTATGAATCAAACAGGAGCATTTCCATGAATCTGCACAAAGCCATCATTCTCACTTCCCCGCTCGTTGTCGCCGGCGCTTGCGTCAATGCAGCCAACGCCGCCTTCGTCCTTCATCAGAACGCATATTGGAGTGGCGAGACTCTCATCGCCTCGCAACTGGACACGACACTGCCCCTCGATGCCGCCTTTGCGGATGATTTCGTCGTCACCGGACCCCACGACATCATCACCGAAGCCTGTTGGTACGGTGGATACTACAATGGCGCTCATGTGCCGGGCGACTGGACGGTGACGCTGTATGATGATATCGCAGGAATGCCCGGGAATGTACTCTATATCGAGACCTTCCCGTACGCCGGCGTCAACGAGCTTGCGGTCGGCTTCGATCAGTACGGCGACGTGAACTACAGCTACCACGTCGTGCTCAGCCAGCCGTTCCAGGCGGCCATCGGCAGCACCTACTGGATCGCGTTCCAGGGGAATGCGAACTACCCCCCGCAGAGCGGCGTGTCGGGCACCAGCACGATCACTTATAACCAGGGACATTTCGGCAGCAACTACTTCGGCTATGGGTACTGGGTGCCCACCTCGAGCGCATTCGGCGTTGCGTATGACATTCCATTCTGTGTGATGGGGGTTCCCGCTCCCTCCAGCGTCGCCCTTCTCAGCGCCGCTGGTCTGCTCAGCCGCCGCCGGCGCTGAATGGCAGGCAGCCATCTTGATGCCGCGCCTCCACCGCTTCGAGGCCTCGCTCAGGCGCGATGCCGACTCACGTTCAATCTCAGCTTCTCACCTCTTCAAAGGAGACTCGCATGCTTCCTCACCGATTCCTCATTCTTCTCGTGCCCCTCGCCGCCGCCAGTGCAGGCAAGGCGGCGATCATCGGCTTCACCGGCCCGGTGGAGTTCATTCCTCCGCCTCCGTTCGTCTCGCCCCTGACGGATTACGCCAGCATTCCTCGCGATGTCACAGTCTGGGACGAGCAGCAGGGCGTCGTCCTCTCGAACGTCGCCGTGGACATGATGAACAACCCCGGCGACACCAGCGCCCCCGTGCCCGGTCTGCTGTCAGGGGTCGTGGACTCGCACTTTGTACAGCAGGTTCGCATCGGCCAGACGATCACAAGCGGCACGATTCTCTTCGATCTGCCCATTGTAGGCGTCGTCTACGACTGGACGAACCTCAATAACAGCGACGCCCTCGTCGCGCCGCCAGGGACGACATACGACACGGCCCTTCCGCGCGGGATCGACCCGCTCTATGACTACATCGACATCACGGGCAACCTGCTTACGTTTGACATCTACCACTACGGTGCGCCCTCTACGGATTCGATCCAGTTCCGCGTCTTTACAGCGATTCCAACCCCTGCGTCGGCCCTGCCCTTCGGCCTGTGCGGAGTGCTCCAGGCGAGGCGGCGGCGGGCCAACGCACCTGCGTGAGCGACCGACTCTCCGAAGCAACCATACCTTCGAAAGAGCCCCTGTCGAAGCCGTCGCGGCAGTGACTCCATTCTTCGCATCTCGACGGTGAAACATGAATTGTCGTGACTCGCTCTTCCGCTGCTGCGAGATTCGCGTCACGGCGGCAGACTGAGCATGACGACTCGCCTGGAACCTTCCAGGCATTGAGTAAGAGGACCCCCGCCCGAGGCGAGAGCCTCCGGCGGACCTTGCGATTCACTCTCTCCTCCTCTCTCCCGCGCACCGCCGACAGGCGCGACGCGGGTATAGGCGTGATCCGGCTCAGCGTCGGCTCACAATCGAGATGAACATTTCACACCAGGCGGCCGCAACTACTGACGCCGCTGACCGAAAGGAGCAGTTCATGCGTACTGCGACATCTTCGCACATCCTTGCCGCACTCGCGGCCGCTGGCGCCGTCTGCCAGACCGGGCGCATTGCCACGGCTGATACCATCCTCGAGGGATGGCAGTCATTTTCCGCTGTCGAGGCCAATGATCCCCAGGGCGGGCGCAGCACTGTCTATGACTCGGATGGGGGTTTCGGCGGGGCGCCAATCTC
>CAZZPX010000097.1:8713-9222 GCA_964655955.1 uncultured Phycisphaerales bacterium
GCGGCGTCTCGGACACGCTCGTCGAGTTCGACAACCTCGGCGCACGGTCGAACTGGAATCACAGCATGGATCCCGGACATGACGATGCGGAACCGCGCACTGCCTTCATCTTCGAATTCCAGGTAGACCACGACTCGACATACGCCCTCAGCGGGTCGTATGTAGCGTACGGCTACAGCCGCATGTCGGCGATCATCAAACTCTGGGATCGTGACACTGGCCAGAGTCTCTTCTGGCAGCAGATCGATGGCTGGACGGATGATCCTTTTCTGTATGTCGGTCTCAATCCTCCCTGGGCGGGATATGCGGCGCACACGGGCAGCCTGACGGGTCTGCTTGAGGCGGGGACGAGGTATCGGTTGGACCTCGATGTGTTCCTGAGGCAAGGCGACGGCGGACCCGGCGTGCAGGGAAGTGGCGACTTCAACCTGCACATCGTCCCCGCGCCGGGGTCGCTGCTCCTGCTCGGCCTGGGCGGCGCGCTGGCGTCGCGCGGCCTCATTCGCCGA
>CAZZPX010000098.1:0-9211 GCA_964655955.1 uncultured Phycisphaerales bacterium
GAATCCCACCCTCTCCGTTCTAGTTGACCCCCTACGCGCAAGATGCTGCAAAGCAAGCACTTACATGTGGAGCCATCTCCATATGAAGGGGTGAGACCCAAATCCGGGGTCTGAACAGCGGTGCATGCTGAACTTCTCCTCCGCCTTTTTGGATCGCAACCAGACAGTGAGAGCTGGGGTCACTTCGTCATCGTTTGTCTACTCCTGAGGCCTCGTTGCGAAGCGGAGACTTTGGATCCTTGCCGCGTTCGACCGCTGCGTAGACCGCCGGCAGGACGACGAGTGTGAGGAGCGTGGATGAAGCCAGGCCGAAGACGACGACCGTGGCGAGTGGTCGCTGCACCTCCGAGCCGATGCCCGTCGCCAGCAAGAGTGGCAGCAAACCGAGGATCGTCGTCAGGGCTGTCATCAGGACCGGTCGCAGTCGCAGCATCGCCCCGCGCTCGACGGCCTCGGGCACGGTGAATCCTTCATCGACAAGCTGGTTGAAGTAGGTCACCAGGACCATGCCGTTCTGCACGGCGATGCCGAAGAGGGCGATGAAGCCGACCGAAGCGGGTACGGAGAGGTACGCGCCCATGATGAAGAGGCCCGCGACGCCGCCGATCAGGGCGAGGGGGACGTTCACCGCGATCATGAGCGCGTGGCGGATCGTGCCAAATGTCCAGGCGAGCAGGATGAGGACGAGCGCGAGGACCACAGGGACGATGATGCCGAGGCGCGCCATGGCGCGCTGCTGGTTCTCGAACTGCCCGCCGTACTCGATGAAGTAGCCGGGCGGCAGGTCGACCTTCACCGCCAGGCGCTCCTTGATGTCGGCGACGACGCTGCCTAGGTCCCGGCCGCGGACGTTGCCCTGCACGATCCAGCGGCGCTGGTTCTTTTCGCGGTTGATCTGGATCGGGCCGACGGTCTGGATGACAGCGGCGACCTGAGCGAGGGGGACGGTGGCGCCGCTGTCGGTGGGGACGAGCAGGTTCTCGATCACGCCGATGTCATCGCGGGCGGCCTCCCGGTAGCGCACGTGGATGCCGAAGCGCCTCGTACCCAGGTAGATCGTGTCGATCACCTCGCCGCCGATCGCGAGCTCGACGAGTTCGAGCACCTGGTCGGCGTTGATGCCGTAGCGGGCGCACGCTTCGCGATCGACAATCACCTGCACCTGCGGCTGGCCGTGGCTCTGCTCGACGGCGAGGTCGGCAAGGCCGGGGACGCCTTCGATCACGGCGCGTATCTCGTCCGCCTTGGTGCCCAGCACATCAAGATCCTCGCCGTAGACCTTGATCGCCAGCTCCGCCTTGACACCGGAGAGCAGCTCATCGAAGGCGTTCTGGATGGGCTGGGTGAAGTTGAGCTGCACGCCGGGGAAGTGGCTGAGGTCCGCGGCGAGCGCTTCGACAATCTGCTGCTTGTCGTCGTACTGCCGCCAATCGCGCCGGGGCTTGAGTTCGATGTGGATTTCAGCGTAGTTGACCGGGTGGGGGTGGCTGCCCGCCTCCGGCCGGCCGACGCGCGAGATGACCTCGCGCACCGGCGCGTAGGTCATGATCCGCTCTTCCAGGCGCTGGATGGTCGCAGCGCCCTTTTCGAGCGAGGTCGAGGGGGCCATGGTGACGCCGATGAAGATGCTGCCCTCTTCCAGCGTGGGGATGAACTCCGTGCCGAGGAAAGGCACGAGCGCTGCAGCGCCGATGAACAGCACCGCGGCCGCCGCGATTGTCAGCGCCTTGAGGCGGAGCGCCGCGCGGAGCACCGGTCGATACAGCCGTTTCAGCAGGCGCAGCACGAAGAACTCGCCTCCCCCGCTGCTCTTAAGAAGGTAATGGCAGAGCGCCGGCGTGACGATGAGCGCCGCGACGATCGACCCGGCGAGCGCAAAGACAATCGTCAGCGCCATCGGCGTGAACATCTTGCCTTCCACGCCCTGCAGCGCGAAGATGGGCAGGAAGACAATGACGATGATGGCGATGGAGAAGACGACCGGCCGGGCCACTTCGTGGGCGGCGCGGATGATGAGGGCATCCTTCTCTCCGCGCGCATCCGCCTGTGCGCGCAGGTGGCGGTAGATATTCTCCGCCATGACGATCGCGCCGTCGCCGAGCATGCCGATGGCGATGGCGATGCCGCCCAGCGACATGAGGTTGGCGCTGATGCCGAGCCAGTGCATGCTGATTGCCGCGATGAAAGCGCAGAAGGGAAGCGACAGCGCCACGATGAGCGCCGTACGCAGGTTGCCCAGGAAGAGCGCCAGCACAGCGACGACGAGCACTGCGCCGATGAGAAGCGCCTGCTTGACGGTGCGGGTCGCCCTCTCGACGAGTTCGGCCTGTTCATAATATGGCTGCAGGTGCACGCCGGCGGGGAGCGAAGCGCGCACCTCCGCGACCTTGTCATAGAGCGCTGCGATCACCTTCGAGGTGTTCTCGCCGTAGAGTTTCATCACGATGCCGGAGACGACCTCGCCCTCGCCGTTTCGCAGGACGACGCCGCGGCGGACCTCGCGGCCGTACTCGACCGCCGCCACGTCGCCGATGGTGACCGGCGTGCCGCTCACGGACTTGAGCGTGATATCGCGGATCTCCTCCAGCGCCTCGAGCAGCCCCAGGCCGCGCACGAGGTATTCCTCGGCGCCGAAGACAAGAAACTGCCCGCCGACGTTGCGGTTGTTGGCGCGCACCGCCTCCACTATCGTCTCCAGCGTCAGCTCGTACTCAGTCAGCGCCTGGGGATCGACGCGGATCTGGTACTGCAACACGTGGCCGCCCATCGACAGCACATCCGTTACACCCGGCACCGTCTGCAACTGGTACTTCACGAGCCAGTCGTTGATCTCTCGCAGATATGTATCGGCGGGCTTGCCCTCTGTGTCGGCCCCCGGCTCAAGCGTCAGGTAGTAGAGGAACACCTGCCCCAGTCCCGTGGAGATTGGCCCGAGCGTCGGGGGATCGTGCATTTCCGGCAAGTCATTCATCGCTGCGGTCAGGCGTTCTGAAACAAGCTGTCGCGCGAAGTAGATGTCGACCTCGTCCTCGAAGTAGACATAGATCACCGCCATGCCGAAGGCAGACGTGGACTTGATCTGCGTGACGTCAGGCAGGCCGTTCATCGCCGCTTCGATCGGGTAGGCGATGAGGCGCTCGATCTCCTCGGGCGCCATGCCGTGCGCCTCGGCGAAGATCGGCACCATGACGGGCGAGATGTCGGGAAAGGCATCGACGGGCATGCGGCGAAAGGCGTAGATTCCCGTAACGATGACGCCGATGAACAGCGCCAGCACCAGCACGCGCGCCTTCACGCTATGGGAGATGAGCGCGTTGAGCATGAGTCGAATCCTCCGGAATCAGTGGCCGTGACCGGCGTGCGGGTCGAGACCGCTGGTGACGATCTTCGCCTTGAGTTCGAACGCTCCCTTGCGCACATAAGGCTGACCCGCCTCGAGGCCCGAGAGAATCACGGCGTTGTCGCGATCGCTGCGTCCCAGTTCGACGGGCTGGGCTGCGAATCCCTCTTCGGCGGGCACGAAGACGATGTTCTCGCCGTCGAGCACCTGCACGGCGTCACGCGGCACGACGATAGCCGCCGCGTCCGCACCGGCGTCAACGCGGACCTCGACGTACAGCCCCGGCCGCAGCGTTCCCTGCGGGTTGTCCAGTTCCAGCCGCGCCTGGGCGGTCCGCGTCTGCGGATCGATCAGCGGCGAGATGTACTCGATCGTACCGGAAGCTTGTGCGAAGCCTTGGCCGAGGTCGACCGTCACCTGCTGGCCCGGCTCGAGGCGCGCCAGGTCCTTCTGGTAGACGCTGAAGCGCACCCAGACGCTGGAGGTGTCGACAATGGTCATGACGCTCTGTTCAGAGCTGACCTTTTCACCCAGCGTCAGGTGCTTCTCCGTGACATAGCCTGCGGTCGGGGCGGGCAGGGCGTACTAGCCCAGGCGCACCTCGCCGCCCAGCGCCTCCAGCACGGATCGCGTCTCACCTTCGCCCTGCCGCGGGCGCGGCACGAGCGCCAGCAGGTCTTCGATCGTCTTCTCATCCACGCCCAGCAGTCGCAGGTGCTGTCCTGCAGAGACCGCCTCGAACTCCGCCACCTGGCGCTCCTGCGCCGCCTCCGCGTACTGCATGAGCGACTGGTAGCGGGCGATGTCCCGGGCAGCGGTGAACGCCGCGCGGGCGATCTTGTAGGCCGCCTCCGCCTCGATGTAGTCGCTCTCGCTGGCCACGTTCTTCTCGTAGAGCCCGCGCTCGCGCTCGAACGTCTTCTTCGCAGCGCGATATTCCGCGTAGGCCGTGATGAGCTGCCCGCGGAACTCGCCCATCTCCGCTTCGTCGAGCTGCTCGAGCGCTTCGACATCCGGCTCGGTTTCCAGCAGGGCCAGGAGCTTGGTCGTCGAGTCGTGGATCTGCCGGGCGCGCGGCAGCTCAATGCTCCGGCTGGCGACTTCCGTATGGGCGGCGTAGAAGTCGAGCTTCGCCCGGGCGAGCTGGGCGGACTCGATCCAGGCGAGCGCCTGCCCCTCGTCAACGCGATCACCCAGCGTCACCGCGACCTCGCGCACGATCCCGCCGGCGCGAGGCACGATGTGCACCATCCGATCCTCGTTGGCGACGATCTCACCCGGGAAGACGGCGCTGCGGGACAGCGTGCCGGCGGAGGCGGTGGCGATCTCCACGTGCAGGCGCTGGCGTTCCTGCGGTGTGAGTGACACGACCGTTGTGGCCTCGTCGCCGTGATCGTGATCTGCGTGGTCGTGTCCCTCGTGAACATCATGGACGTCGTCCGCGTGCACATCCTGCTCGGGCTCTGCATCCTCGTGGTGCTCGTCAGCTGCGTGATCGTGCCCAGCATGCTCGCCGCCCGCGTCTCCGTCGTCGCGCGCTGCGTGATCGTGGTCGGCATGTAGTTCCTCTCGCTTCGTCTGCCCCGACGGCGGATCCTCATGCTGCGACTGCGCCGCAGGCAGCAGTCGATCCGCTCCGTTCCCCTCGGCCGTCTCGCGCTCGCACCCCACCGCGCCAATGGCGGCGCTGAGCAGGCAGACGCTCGTGAAGCTCGTCCAGTTCATCGATCTTCTCCTGATGCATTGTTCCCGCCGAAGAGTGGCGCTCCGAGGAGGCGCTCGCACTCGATCACGGCGAGGTGGTAGTTCGTCAGCGCGTCAATGAGTTCGGCTCGGGCGGCGACGAGTGAACGCTGCGCGTCGAGCAGATCGAGCGAGCCGATCTTGCCCTGCCGGAACGCCTCATCGGCAGCGGCGAACGCCTGCTCCGTCGCGGGCAGGATCTCCTCTCGCAGCGCCGCGACAGCCACGTAAGCGACCTGCAGTTGCTGGTGCGCCTCGGCGACGGCTGTGCGCGCTTCAATCACCGCCGCTTCTTCCAGATGCCCCGCTTCGATCGCCCGCAGGCGGGCAGCGCGAAGTGAGCCCTCGGCGCGGTCGAAGATCGGCAGGGGTACAGCGAGTCCGACCCGGAACGCCGTCTCCTCGATCTCGCTCAGGTAGCTCACCCCGCCGGCAATCGCCACATCAGGCACGCGCTGCGCCAGGGCCTGCTCGATCTCCGCCTGGCGCAGGGCGATCTGCGCCGCCCAGCGCAACAGGTCCGGGCTCGAGTGCAGGCGATCGAGCAGCACCTCCAGTTCCGGCGGCGCCAGCGCCTGCTCCAGGTCGCCGACCACATCATCAAAGCGAGGTCGTGTGCTGCCCCAGTCGCCGGCAAGACGGAGCGCTGCGGTGTGCAGGCGCTGTTCCGACTGCCGGAGTTGGGAGCGAGCCTGCGCCAGTTCGACGCGCGCCTTGCTCGCATCGACGGGTGAGACCTTCCCTGCTTCGACGCGTTGATCGACGGCCGTCGCAACACGTTCGGCAAGGTCCAGCGTCTCCCGCGCCGTCTCGACCTCGCGCCGCGCCGCAAGACGCACAATGAAGTCCGCGGCCGTCGCGCTCAGTGCATCCAGCCGCTGTAGTTCGTAGTCCCAGGCGGCGAGGCGCGCCTCCAGGCGGGCGGCGCGGATGCGACTGCTGCGCTTACCGCCCAGTTCGATGAGTTGGCTCAGCGCCAGCGTGTACTCAGCGGTGTCGAATCCCGCGACTTCGCCCGTTCCGCCGAACTCCTCGATCTCGAACTCGAGTTCGGGATTGGGCAGCAGCCGCACCTGGATGATCTCCGCCTCCCGTGCCCGCGCTTCATAGCTCGCGGCGGCGAGGCGAGGGTTGCCCAGCAGTGTCGCGGCAAGCGCCTTCTCAAGCGTCAGACGACCCGTCGGCTCGGTGAATTCAGCCGTCGACTCTGTCTTGTCCGGTCGACGGGCTTCGAGCGCCGGCGGCCCTGGCGGCCGCGGCGCAGCGGCAGCGGGCTCGAATGGCGAGGGCGAGCATCCGGCAACTCCAGTCATGGCCAGGGCTGCGAGACAGCTGCCTGCCCCCCGTCGGCGCTGTCTTCGCCGCGAGTTTCGCAGGTTGTTGCACTTCATGTTGTCGCAAATTCCACAATGAATAGTCGAGTGAAGCGTCCCGCGATGCTGCGCGCAAACCAAACATGAGCGCGCTGCAATGCGAAACCCCGCGTCGATGTTCAGAGTGGAAGGACTACAGGCGCAGCACAACCGTGCCAAGGGCGGCAAGGGCGCACGCCGGGGAGCCGCGGCCAAAGAGCCTAAGCGAGTGCTGCAGCGGTGGCGCCGCAGGCCCCTGAAGTGCTGTGATGATCAGAGGCTGCGCCGGCGCATCCGGCACCCACGATTGCGTTTCCTCGTTGCTCGGCCGATGCAGCAGCGTCGACAGCAAGGCAATGTCAACGCAGCCGTGCCCGCCTTCGCAGTGTTCGTCAGCGGCAGCAGCAGCCGAGTCGCCAGCATCTGGGCACGCGTGGGCACAATCGCGCTCATGCCCGGCCGGCTCGACCGCGAAGTGGCCCCCCGCGCCCAGGCACACGACCACCTGCCCGCCGATTGAGGTTGATAGCAGCAGGTGCAGCGTCAGCAGTGACGCCAGCAGGTACGGGTTGTGCAGCAGTGTTCGCAAGGGATGACGCAGCCGTGAGCGGAACCGCAGGCCAATGGTAAAGCAAAGGCAGGCGGTTGCACAGCGTCAAAGCCGAAGAAAGCACGAAAAGAGGCTCGTCGCAGCGACAATGGCCGTGACAGCAGACGTAAGCCCCTGCGCTGGCCCGCACCCGAAGAGGGGGGCGCGCCGGCCGCGCCACCGGCGTCCCGCCCTCCGCCTGCCATGAGGGCAACCGCGTTCAGCCCGTGCTCTGCATGGCGGCGGCGAGGGCGTTGACGCTGAGGAGCAGCACCGCATTCAGCTCTCGCCGCTCATTGTCAGCGGCATCGCGCCAGCGTCGCAACAGTTCAACCTGCAGCGCATTGATCACGTCTGTATCGGGGTTCCGGGCGCGAATCGATTCCTGGATCACGGGGTTGTTGTCCAGGAGCGCCGACTGGCGGGTGAGTGTGAGTATGACGCGCTCCGCCCGCCCAAACTCATCGGCAACAAGACGGTGGACCCACGCGCCATCTTCGCCCGCATACCAGCGGGCCACCGCGAGGCGGCTGCGAGCCATCTCCTGCTGAGCGTTGTCGATGAACAGGCGGACGCAACCGCCGTCCTGATAAGCCTGGCGGAAGGCCTTGATGCGGGACTCGTCGCTCATCACCACCTGGTCGAATGCCGCGCCGAGTCCATACCAACCCGGCACGTTGGCGCGCATCTGCGTCCAGGAGAAGACCCAGGGAATCGCGCGAAGGTTGGCGAATTCGAGCCTGCCGCCGGTGCGCGCCACCGGCCGCGACGCAATGGGAAGGTCGCCAATGTGCAGCACCGGCGAGCATCGGAGAAACCACGGCCAAAACGCCGGATCGTCGATGAGTTGGCGATACAGCGCGCGCGAAGCTTCGGCAAGGTCGTCCAGGTCCGCGGCAACGGTGCGTCCGATCGAGTCGGCATGCGCCACATGCGAACTGGTCTGCAGCGCCGCATTGACGATCTGCTCGAGATGTCGATGGGCGAGGGCGGCTGAGGCGTAGCGGAACGAAATGACCTCACCTTGCTCGGTGAAGCGGATGCGTCCGTTTGCACTCGATCGGGGGCTGGCGAGAATCGCGCGATGCGCGCGCCCGCCTCCCCGCGCGATGGTCCCTCCGCGGCCGTGGAAGAACCTGAAATTGATCTGCACATCACGGAGCGTGCGGGCAAGTCGATCCTGCCCGTCAAACAGCCGCCAGTTGGCGCTCCAGTAGCCGCCATCCTTGTTGCTGTCGGAGTAGCCGAGCATGATCTCCTGGAAGTCCGAGCGCGCGGCGAGATGGGCGCGATACACGGGCTCGTCGATGAGCTTGGCCATCACCTCAGCCGCGCCCTCGAGGTCATCCACTGTTTCGAACAGGGGCACGACATCGATGGGGCAGGTGACGGCGCCATCCGCGATCGACCAGAGGCCGACTTCTCGGAACAGGATCAGCACCTCGAGGATGTCACTCGCCTCGTGCGCCATGCTGACGATGTACGATCCGATGGACGCGGGATCGCTGCGAACGGCATCGGCCACGACGACGAGCGTCTCGTACAGATGACGGGCGTCGTCGGTGAGTTCGAGTCGAGCCCGTGGCGCAAGCAGGGGTCTGGATGATCGAAGTTCCTCGCGCAGGACCGCCAACCGCCCGGACTCGTCAAGCGCAGCATAGTCCGAGGCGACGCCCGCACGATGGAGCATCTCGGTTACGGCCGCTTCGTGGATGCGGCTGTGCTGGCGTATGTCCAGGGCGGCGAGATGGAATCCGAAAGTTCGCGCCTGAATCATGGCCTCTTGAAGCAGTCCGTTTGACGCCACCTCCTCAAGCCCCGCGTGCCTCAGCGCCTCGGCCAGTACCTCAAGGTCATCCAGGAAGCGGTCGATCGTGTAGCTGGCCTTGCCCAGTCGAGCCTGCATGTGCCGAATCTTCACACGAAGCGGCTCGTGTCGCAGGTGACGGACGAGGAAAGGATCGAGCGGATCGTCCTCGTGATCACGCTCGATGGAGGCAAGCAGCGACGGGCTGACCTTCACTCTCCGATTCGAGACGCTGTACTCACGCCGCAGTTGTTCCAACGTCGCGCGATGGCGCGAGATGGCGGCCTCGCCCATCTCGGTCAGCGCGGTGCGAGTCAGTTCGGCGGTCTCGTTCGGGTTGCCGTCGCGATCGCCGCCGATCCACGATCGGAACCTGAGGA
>CAZZPX010000099.1:0-8013 GCA_964655955.1 uncultured Phycisphaerales bacterium
CCGCGGGCATGATGAATGGCGGCCCGGCCGCTGACGCCTGTGCCCGTCGGCGAGCGATCGACCTCACCTTCGGCGAAGATGCAGACGTTGCGGCTGTGCGCTGCGCCATGCGCCGGACCGACGAAGATCGTGCCGTAGAGGAAGTTCAGATCCGCGCCGCCCGCTGGATGTGCGAACGGCTCACCCTCCATCACGGCGCGCTTGACCCGCATGCCGAGTTCGATGATCTCGCCGAGGCGCCCCGGTTCGAGCGCCAGTCCCGCATCCGCCGCCTCGACGTAGGCGTAGAACGCCCCGCCGAACGCCAGGTCGTAGCGAAGAGCGCCAAGCCCCGGCACGTCGACCACTGCATCGCGCCGCAGCACGAATGATGGCACGTTGCGGAAGCGCACGCGCGCGACGCGGTCGCCCTCGCGCACAGCCGTGGCCGTCACGCGCCCAGCCGGGGTGTCGAAGCGAATCGTGTCGGGCACGCGCGGCAGAATCAGCCCCGTCTCCAGGCCCACCTTCGTCAGCGCGATGATGCCGTGCCCGCACATCGTGCTCCATCCCTCGTTGTGCAGGAAGATTACGCCAACGTCGCCGTCATCCGTCACGGGCTCCGTCAGGATCGCGCCGTACATGTCGGCGTGGCCGCGCGGCTCATGCACCAGCAGCCGTCGCAGATGTTCGAGCTTCTCGCGCGCACTGGCGCGCTTCGCCAGCATCGTGGCGCCGCGAATCGCATCGACACCGCCGACCACAATGCGCAGCGGCTCGCCCGCCGTGTGCGCGTCGATCGTGCGCACGCGCAGCCAGCGGCGCGGCGGAGACCACTCGAATTCGCCCGCGCCCGCCATGCCTACTCCTTTCGCAGGCTCTTGTCGGGCACGGGCGGCAGCACGACGTCGCGCAGCGGCTCATCCGCGAGCGCGCGCTGCAGTTCCAGGATCGCCCGGTCAAGCTGCGGATCGCGCCCGGAGAGGTAGTCCTCCGGCTCGATCTCCACGCGAATGTCCGGCTCGACGCCGCTGTTCTCCAGGTCCCAGCCGAGGCTCGGCGACCACCAGGCGTACTCCGGCTGGGTGCTCATGCCGCCGTCGACAAAGCGCTTGTCGGCGCGGATGCCGACGACCCCGCCCCAGGTGCGAGTGCCGATGATCGGGCCGAGATCCTTGATGCGCCAGCTTGCCGGGAAGATGTCGCCATCCGATCCAGCCCAGTGATTCGTCACCAGCGCGAGGTGTCCGGCGAAGGTGCGGGCCGGGTAGGTTTCGTCAGCGCCGCGTCGACCCTTCATGCGGGCCCAGATTTTGCGGTCGAAGCGCTCGATGAGCAGTTGTGAGACGTTGCCCCCGCCATTGAAGCGGATGTCGACGACAAGCGCCTCCTTGTCGAGCTGCGCGTAGAACGCCTTGGCGAAGGCGACAAGGCCTCGGCCGCTCATATCCGGCAGGTGCATGTAGCCGATGCGCCCGCCGGTCTCTGCTTCGACGTATTCGCGGTTGCGGCGAACCCAGTCGTAGTAGCGCAGCGTACGGTCGTTGTCGAGCGTGATGATCTCGATGTCGCGGGCATCGCTTCGGTCGGGCGAGCTGCCGACGCTGAGGCGCACCTGTTCGCCGGCCAGCCCCGCGAGGCGCTCGTAGAGATTGTCGCTGGCGTGCAGTGGCACGTCGTTCACCGCGAAGAGGTAGTCGCCTTCTTCGACGTGCGCGTGCGTCTGTGTTAACGGTGACTGCACATCCGTCTCCCACGGTTCAGCCTGCAGGACGCGGGTGAAACGATGCGCATTGGCCTCCGCATCCGGCGCGACGTCCGCGCCCAGCACGCCGACCGCGAGGTGCGGCGGGCCTTCCGCGTCGCCCCCGCCCACGTTGGCGTGCGAGGTGCCCAGTTCGCCGATCATCTCGCCGATGAGATCGTTCAGCTCGCTGCGCGTGCTGAGACGCGAGAGCAGCGGCTCGTAGCGCTCGTACTCGCGCTGCCAGTCGACGCCCGCCATGCCTTCATCCCAGTAGAAGTCGCGTTGCAGCCGCCACGCTTCGCGATAGATCTGCCGCCACTCCGCGTGGGGGTCGAGCTGGAAGCGCAGGCGGTGCAGGTCGACGCGGCGCTCGAGGTCGTTCCAATCGACGGGTTTGCTTGCGTCGGTGAGGAGGATCTCGCCGCCGCGTTGAAAGGCGAGGGTCGTGCCATCGCCGCTCAGGGCGTAGTGCGGCAGCCAGTCGACGATCTGCTCGCTCTTTTTCTTTTGGAGGTCGTAGGCCCAGAGGCGCGGCTGCCGCGGCGCCGGTTTCGCCCGGCCGGCGAGCGCGTAGTCCATGTAGTAGAGCTTGTCCTCGCTGGCGGCGAGATTGCCGTAGTACCCGGCGTCTACGGGCAGTTCGACGACGCGCTGCGTGATCCCGTCGATGTCAACGCGCACGGGCGCCGGTTCGTCCGAATCAGCTTCTTCTTCCGGCTCATCGCCGCGTGCGTCTTCGCACTCCGCGCTCTCATCCCTCTCCTCTTCCTCCTGTTGCTCACCCTTCATCATCTCTCTGATGTTCTCCGGCAGCAGGGGCGAGGGTACGTCTTCGTTGAGCAGCAGCGCGCACAACACCTGGCTATGCGGCACGACCTGTTCGTAGTCGCGATCGCCGTGGATCGGGTTGATGCTGCGCGCCGAGACGAAGTAGAGGTAGCGCCCCTTCGGGTCCCAGGTCGGGCTGAAGTCCTGCGAATAAGGCGTGGTGACGCGGTGCGGCTTCTCCGCCGCCACGTTATACAGCCAGATTTCGCCGCCCGGGCCCTCGTTCGCCCAGCGATCCGTGTAGGCGAGCCACTTGCCGTCAGGTGAAAACGAATAGTCCGTGATCTCCGCCGTCTCGCTGCGCGCGATCACCCTCGACTCGCCCGTCTCGACGTCGACGAGCAGCAGCCGCAGCGTCAGGTCGCCGTAGGCGATGTGCTTGCCGTCCGGCGACCACACGGGCGCAAAGAGCCAGCCCTGCTTTTCATCCGTCAGCGCTTCGCCGGTGCCGGGCGTGTCGGCGACGAACAGCGTCACCTCCTGCTCGCCCGTGGCGTCGCTGATGCAGGCGATCTGCTCGCCGTCCGGGCTGACGACGGGCAGGCGCTCGCGCACGCCGCTCGTGCCGCCCGTGATGTGCACGGCCCGGCCGTCTTTCGCGGGAACGCTCCAGATCTCGCCGCGGCTGCTCACCAGGACGCGCGAGCCGTCGTGGCTCAGCGCGAAGCTGTCGAAGTTGTCCGCCGCGCTCTCGAATCGCGGCCGCCGCTCCAGGCGATCCGTCGGCAGGTCGATGTCGATGATGCGATCTTCGCCGGTCTCGACGTCGAGCAACCGCAGGTCGCCGCCGAGCATGTAGACGATGCGCCCGTCGCGCAGGTCCGGCCGACGGACGTCGAACTCCGCGTGAAACGTATGCTGCTTCAGGTCGTTCTCGCCCGCCGCCGCCGCGAGGGAATAGATGTTGCGCCGTCCGCCGCGATCGCTGACGAAGTAGATGCGGTCATCGTGCCACATGGGGAAGCGATCCGTGCCTTCCCACTGCGTGAACGGGTCGAATTCGCCGGTCTCGAGGTTGCCGATCCAGATCTCTTCCGCCGTCCCGCCCCGGTAACGCTTCCAGTCGACGAACTCGTAGTCCCAGCGATTGAAGGCGACATGCCGGCCGTCAGGCGAGAAGGTGAGCGAGGAGGCGATGCCGACCGGCACCAGCGTCGGCTGACCACTCTCGACGGGCACCTCGTAGAGGAATTGTTCGCGCATCGGCGTGTGGCGCGACGAGCGGAACACCACGGCGCTTGAATCCGGCCGCCAGGCGACGACGTCATCGCGCCCGGGATGAAAGGTCAGCCGCCGCGGCTCGCCGCCCGCGCTCGGCATGACATACACATCGCGGTTGCCATCGTAGTGCGCCGAAAAGGCGATCCACCGGCCGTCCGGGCTGGTGCGCACCGGTCCTTCCTCGCCATCGACCGTGGTGAGGCGCAGCGCCGACCCGCCCGCGAGCGGCGCTCTCCACAGGTCGCCGTCCGAGAGGAAGACGACCGCATCGTCGAGCAGCGTAGGCGAGAGGTAGTAGCCCGTTACGCCGGCTGCGGCGCTGTGCGTAAGTGCGCTGGCGATAAGCGCCCAGGCGAGTCCCCGGGCAAGTCCGCTGTGCGTAGACATGTCGTGGCTCCGTACCTCAGGTCAGGGGCAGCGCGCAGACTGCCGCGCCGCTCGATGCGCATCGTACCGCTGTTTGCATGAACGAGCCGCGCCGGTTACGACGCGGCTCGTTCCAGCTTCAGGCGCTTCTTCGCCGCAGGCGCCTGTGCTGATACCATGACGAGCGCAATGAACGCAGAAGAACAGCAAGAAATCCTCGCCGCGATCGACAAGGACGGCTGGTTCGGCATCGCCGCGGAGGAGAGCGAGTACGGCCCGGCGTATGAGCACACCGTCGGCCTGCAGGCGAGCTGCGACCATCCCGAGGTGATCGTCTTCGGCCTGCCCTTCGAGACGATGCACGACCTGCTCTGGGCGGTCTACCACTCCATTCGCGAGGGCAGGTCGTTTCGCGAGGAGGGCGAGTACGGGGATCTGCTGCAAGGGTTCGACTGCGCGTTTCGCCGCGTGCATCCCGGCTGGCACGAGTTCCTCTTCGAGACCGCGCTGTGGCATCGCGAGCAGATGGGCGCGGCCGGGACGCTGGAAGTCATGCAGATCCTCTGGCCGGACCCGCAGGGGCGCTGGCCGTGGGATCCGCGGTGCGACGAGGCAGCGGGGTACAACCAGCTCGATCTGCGCGCGGCGCCGGAGTTGGAGGACGAGTGAAGCGGAATTGACAACGCTCGCCGACGGGAGGCGTCGGCGAGCGTGGTGGGGGCGCTTGCGGGGACTGCGGCTCGTACTTCGTCTCCGTCGCCGGGCTTCAGAGAGCGAGCTGCGCGCGTCGCAGCGTCCGCACTGTGCGTCGCATCAGGCGCAGCACTCGCCGCCGCCCTGGGCGCTGCGGTCGCTGGTGTAAAGGCAGATGACAGCCCCGGTGGGATCCTCGATGACGCAGAAGTAGCCGATGTTGGGGATCGGCGTCGGGGGCATCTTCAGCGTGCCGCCCAGGTTCTCCACTTTGGCGGCGGTGGCGTTGATGTCGTCGACAGCGATGTAGGGCATCCAGTGCGGCGGGACGCCTTCGAACTGCGGGCCCTTCATCTCCATCATGCCGCCCACGGATTCGTCCTGGCCGCCGGGCGACCACATGGTGTACGTGCCCGCCGGGCCCATATCCATCTCGCTGGTGTTCCAGCCGATCAGCTTGGTGTAGAACTCCTTGGCCTTGGCGGCGTCGCGTGTCATGAGTTCGACCCAGCAGAAGGTCCCCTGCCGGGGCTTGGTGGCGGTGTCAGTCATTGGGATGTTCTCCGTTGCGAAGTCGGGTGAGTGGGATGGTGAGAGAGCGAAGATACCCTGTCTTAGCCATGCGAGTAAATACCTAACATCATGAATCCGTACAAAAACCTGCCAACCCGGAGCGAGGCGTCGGAAATCGAGAGAAGCGGGCGCGTCTGCTGACGAGCGGGAGGATCCGCTGCGCTGGTGAGATACGTTGGCGGCCGCGTGCGAGCAGATGATCCGCCTGCCCTACGCAGCCCCTGGAGCACGGCCATCGCGCGCGAAAACCGCCGAATCTTGCGATTCGGCGGCTCGTCTTGCATTGGCCACGGAACTGGCGTCGCGGGATCGGCCTGAGCAGACGGGAGCTCGACAGGCTGGGCGCGACGGCGACCCGTGGGGAGCGAACTTACTTGCGGCTGGGCTTGTCCTTCTTCTCCGCCTTGCGGAAGTAGTTGCCCTGGAAGCGCTTCTGAAACTTCTCGACCCGGCCGGCCGTGTCAACGAAGCTGCTCTTGCCGGTAAAGAAGGGGTGCGAGCCGGACCAGACTTCCACGTGCAATTCGGGCACGGTCGAGCCGACGTGCATGACCACCTCGCCGTTGAAGTAGACGGGCGCGTTGTAGTACGTGGGATGCGTGTCCTGTTTCACGACAGTCGTCTCCGGTGCGGGTGGCAAGGCGGGCCTGAGGCGGGGCGGATCCCGGCCGACCCAGGCGAGCCGCACATCATACCGCGACAGGCTGGCAGATCAAGGGTGCAATCGACGGGCAAGGCCGGCAAATGCGAGGGCCGGGAGTGGGCCGCGGGCCGGGACACGCTACGCTTCCGCTGGTTCGCCGACCAAGGAGGGCCTCACATGCAGCGCCGATGCCTCTTCGCGCTTCTCGCCACGCCGTGCTGTCTTCTCAGCGCCTGCCAGCCGAACCCGCAGGCACAGAGCGCAGGGAGCGATGCGCCGCATCAGGTCGCGGAGCCGGCGGCGCCCGCGGCCACCGCGTTCGAGATCGACTCGGACTTCGGCGAGGAGGCGGCGTGGATGCCGGACTACCTCGCGAAGTGCGCAGCCGCCCTGGTAAGGCTGATGGATGCGCCCGACGTGATCCCGCCGCAGACGATTCAGGTGGAGCTGCGCCGCGTGGACGGCCACCCGGGCATCGGAGGCTGGGCGGCGGCTCCGCGGGTCGAAGTCGAAGGGCGGTCAGAGCACCTGCTGCTCATGGGGTTCGAGAGCGCGGTGTGGCCGGAGGATGAGCACCGCCACTGGATCGTCGCCCACGAGCTGGTGAACCTCCTCGCCCATCACTATGGCGGCGCGGGGGGATATCCCTCCGACTTCTGGTCGAACGGCCGCAGTCCCTTCCCCGAGTATCTCTCCTGCGTGGTGATGCGCGAGGCGGGCTATCCGGACCACGCCGACTGGCGGCGCAGCGTCAGCGCCGACGAGCCGGACCACGTGCTCTACTGGACGCTGCACGAGCAGTACGGCTTCGGCGTCTTCGCCCGCTTCTTCAGGCTCCTGCGGGCGGACGGCGTGCGCATCGGCGACCTCGGCGATCCCGCTGCGGTCTGGCCCGCGCCCGATGCAACGCGGTCGCTCTACACGATCGGTTACCTCTCCCTCGCCGCCGGGCGAAACCTGGCACCGATCTTCCGCGATGCCGGCGTCGGCCGGGAGCCCGACAACTGGAGCGAGATCCACCCGGAGATCGAGTTCCGGGAGTACCTCATCAGCGACCGCGACGTGGCGATTCTGATGGCGGAGCGGCAGCGGCTGTTTGGCGAGGCGGGGCTGAAGCGAGCTGACCTCGAGCCGGCACGCGAGCGGTTCCGCGAGGGCCATCTCTGATGGCTGTCACGGGGAGGGAGGGCAGCGCGCCGCAACCGCCCGATGCAGGCCGATCCGCCTCAGCGCTCCGCCGCGAGGTCGGCGTCTTCGGGGCGACGATGCTGGGGCTGGGCTCAATTGTCGGCACGGGCGTCTTCGTGTCGATCGGCATCGCCGCGGGCATCGCCGGGCCGGCTGTCGTCATCGCCATCGCGCTGGCGGCCGCCCTCGCCACGTGCAACGCCCTGAGCAGCGCCCAGCTTGCGGCCAACCATCCGGTCAGCGGCGGGACGTATGAGTACGGCTACCGCCTGCTCCGCCCGCAGCTTGGCTTCACCGCAGGCTGGATGTTTCTCTGCGCCAAGAGCGCTTCTGCGGCGACGGCGGCGCTCGGTTTCGCGGGGTACCTGCTGCACGCGCTCGGGGTCGATGCAGAGCCGTGGCTTGTGCCCGTGGCGCTCGCGGCCGTCGTGCTCCTGACCGTGACGGTCCTCGCGGGGATTCGCAGGGCAAGCTGGGCGAACGTGCTGATCGTGTCGGTGACGCTCGTGGCGCTGGCGGCGTTCGTGCTCTTCGGCGCGCCGCAGGCGGCGGCGCGTGGCGGCGAGGCGCTCTGGCCGCCCTTGCGCGGCGCGCACCGGTCGGGCTTCGACCACCTCGCGGCCCTGCTGCACGCCTCGGCGCTCATGTTCGTTGCATACACGGGCTACGGCCGCATCGCCACACTCGGCGAGGAAGTGCACCATCCGCGCAAGACGATTCCGCGGGCGATCGTGACGACGCTCGTCGTCTCCGCGCTGCTCTACGCCGCGGTCGC
>CAZZPX010000099.1:8113-9203 GCA_964655955.1 uncultured Phycisphaerales bacterium
CCCGTCGTCGCCGTCGTGGTGGTGGGAGTCATCATCGCCAGCCTGGCGGCGATCGGCAGCGTCAAGACCACCTGGAGCTTCAGCGCCTTCACCGTGCTGATCTACTACGCCCTGACCAACCTCGCGGCGCTGCGGCTTCCACGCGCGGATCGGCTGTACTCGCCACTCTTCGCGTGGGGCGGCCTCGCCGGCTGCGTCTTCCTGGCATTCTGGATCGAGTGGCGGATCTGGGCGGTGGGAACGGGGCTGATCGGCGTCGGCCTGGCCTGGCGGGCCGTCGCGGCGAAGCTGAGGTCTATGGAGGACGGCGCTGGCTCGCAGGTTTGACACCCCCCGGAACAGGGTGTAGTCTGTCCGTATGCAATTGAGAACGAGACTCAATATCAATCAGGATTCGCACTGGCTTCTCAGGCGCCTCCTCGCGCCACTCCTGACCGCCGGCTTCCTATTCTTCTTCATCAAGGGGCTGCTCTGGCTGGCGATCGGCGGGCTGGTCGTCATCGGAATTCTCTAACTGAGGACGCGCAGAACATGTCAACCGCCGCAGCACTGAGGGACGCCACCGCCCAGGCACATCGCGACGCCGAGTCGCGCGACATGCAGCGACAGCTCATCAGCGGCAAGCTGCCGCACGAGGCGCTGGTGCTCTATCTCGCCCAGCTTCACCGGCTGCACGCCGCCCTGGAGCGGCAGTTCGACGCACACCGGGAACTCGCCGCCGCGGTCGGCTTCAGCGATGACGCCCGCCACAGCCGCCGACTCGAAGCGGACCTCGAACAACTCGGCGCTGGCGTTTCCTCGCTGGAGACGCTCCCTGCGACGCTGCGCCTGCTCGCGGACATCGATGCGCAGATGGCCGAGGAGCCGGCGACGCTGCTCGGCTTCTTCTACGTGCTCGAAGGCAGCATGAACGGCAACCGCTTCATCGTGAAGGCGCTGCGGCACACGCCCGCGGGGGCCCGCTGCGGCTTCACCTATTTCGATCCCTACGGCGAGGCGCAGCCGCAGCGCTGGCAGGTGTTCAAGGCGGCGCTCGATCAGGTTCAGCTTGACGAGCGCACGCAGCAGCGCGTGATCGAGGCGGCGCTGC
>CAZZPX010000100.1:0-9142 GCA_964655955.1 uncultured Phycisphaerales bacterium
GGCCGCGTCGCCAAGCTCATTCCCCTGCGCTAAGCGTTTCTCACAAGGCGCCCGCCCGTGCCCGACCTCGTCCCCATCAAGCGTGCCTTGCTCTCGGTGAGCGACAAGACCGATCTCGTCGCCTTCGCCCAGGCGCTCGCCGGGCAGGGCGTTGAGATCGTCTCCACCGGCGGCACGAAGCTCGCCCTTGAAGAAGCCGGCCTCCGCGTGCTCGGCATCCAGGACGTCACCGGCTTCCCCGAGATCATGGACGGCCGGGTCAAGACGCTTCACCCCGGCGTGCACGCGGGCCTGCTCGCCCGCCGCCAGCTTGAACATCACGCCGCCGCCCTCCGCGAGCACGGCATCACGCCCATCGACCTCGTCTGCGTCAACCTCTATCCTTTCGAGCGCACCATTCGTGCCGAGGGCGTCACCAAGGAGGAGGCGATCGAGCAGATCGACATCGGCGGTCCCTCCATGATCCGCAGCGCCGCCAAGAACCACGAGTGGATCACCGTGGTCACGCATCCGCGGCAGTACGATCAGATCGTCACAGAGATGCGCGAGAACGGCGGCTGCACGAGCTTCAAGCTGCGCTCGGAGTACGCCGCCGCCGCCTTCAGCCGCACCGCCGAATACGACGCGGCGATCAGCGCCTACATGAATCGCGCCCAGCCCGCCGCCTTCCCCGACACCCTGCGCCTGACCTACTCCAAGGTCGGCGAGCTGCGCTACGGCGAAAACCCGCACCAGGACGCTGCCCTGTATCGCGACCCCGCCTCCGTCGGCGCGACGATCGTCAACGGCGATCAACTGCACGGCAAGGCGCTCAGCTACAACAACATCGCCGACGCCGCCGCCGCCCTCGAACTCGTCCACGAACTCGAGAAGATCCACGCGGGCAAGGTCGCCGCCTGCGTCGTCAAGCACACGAATCCCTGCGGGGCCGCCGTCGCCGATTCGCCGCGCGCTGCCTTCGAGCGCGCTCTCGCGGGCGATCCGCTGGCTGCGTACGGCGGCATCCTCGCCCTCAGCGCGCCCCTTGACGAAAGTGCGGCACAACAGGTCGCGCAGAAGAAGAACTTCTTCGAGGTCATCGTCGCGCCCGCCTTCGAGCCCGCCGTCGTCGACATCCTCCGCGGGCGCTGGCCCAACGTGCGCATCCTGGCCGTGGGCACCAGCAGTCCCTCCTCGCATCGAAAGCTCGACTATCGCTCCGTGCCGGGCGGGATGCTCGTACAGGATCGGGATCTGCGCAGCGTGCCGCCCGAGCGCTGGAAGCACGCGGCGGGTCCCGCGCCCAGCGAGGCGCAGCTCGCCGACGCCTTTACCATCTGGACCATCTGCAAGCACATCAAGAGCAACGCCATCGCGATCGGCCGCGAGCACCAGCTCTGGGGCGCCGGGGCCGGCCAGATGGATCGCGTCACCGCTTCGCGCCTGGCGCTCGAGAAGGCGGGAGCGCGACTCGGCGAATCCGGCGGCCCGTACGGACCCATCGCCGCCTCCGACGCCTTCTTCCCCTTCCCCGACGGCCCGGAAGCGCTCATCGACGCCAGCGTCACGCTGATCGTGCAGCCCGGCGGCTCCAAGCGCGACCAGGAGACGCTCGACCTCTGCGAATCCCGCGGGGTGACCTGCATGCTCACCGCAACACGCCACTTCAAGCACTGAGCGCACGGAACTCAAAGCAGCACGCCGAACGAGGGTAGGAGCGGGCGATTCCGAGACGCTGTCAGACGTCCGCATAAGTCGTGGCGTTGTACTCCATAGGGGTTATGCGTTCTGGGCGGGCGGTGGTTCTATGCGGCCCCGGCTCGGCGGTGCAAGTACAGCGACGGCGAACCGATAGGGAAACGGACTCCGCAGCGGCTCCCCGCGGGCCGGGAACTAGCGCCATGCCCAGATACGAAGGCCTGACAGTTCGTCACTTCGACCGCCACGCGCTGGACGTGCCCGCCGAATTGGTGATCGCCCCGGAGCACGGCGAACAGGTCCGCCTCACCACGGTCAGCGCCGGGGTGAGCGACCCGCGAACGTTGAAAGTCACGGTGCGAGACATCAGCCGCGGCGGCCTGGGCATGGAGTCCGCCATCTTTCTGCCCCGCATGACCAAGGCGGCCATCCGCATCTGGGTGCAGCAGCCCGGCTGCGAGCGGCGGGCGGTCGAACGCATGATCCGCCTGCGCCGCGCCTCGATGTGCAGCGAGCAGCCAACCTACCTGCTCGGGGCGCAGTTCATCGCGCGGGACGGCGACGACGACTCGGATCTCGATGACCTGCTCCGCCTCGCGGAGGAACATCACGGTCCGAAGGAGGATGCCGCCTGATGGACGTCGGCGACTTCATCCAGCAAGCGCTCGTCGAAGCGGGATACCTGAACAGCGAGAAGCTGGCGCAGGTGCGCGCCCATGCCGCCGAGGAAGGCATCGGCTTCGAACAGGCCGCGGTGGCGCTGGGCCTCGTGACGGCGACCAAGCTCGCGGTCGTCAAGGCGGGCGTGCACGAGGTTCCCTACGTGAACCTCGCCAACTACGAGATCAACTTCAGCAACGCCAACCTGGTGCCCAAGTCCGTGGCGGAGCGTTTCCTGCTCTTCCCGCTCTTCCACCTGGACGGCGTGCTCGTCGTGGGCATGGACGATCCCTTGAACCTCGCGGCGCAGGACCAGGTGCGCCAGCACGCGCGCTGCGAGGTCGAAGCGGTGCTCTGCGAACCTGAGCAGCTCAAGGCGCTGATCAACCGCGCCTATCGCCTCTGCGTGGGTGCGGCGGAGGAGCGCCCGCAGGTCGAATCCCGAGAGACGACCAGCGAGGAGGAGTCGCAGCCGGTCATCGCCGCGGTGAATCAGCTTCTCGCCGACGCCGTGGACCAGGGCGCTTCCGACGTGCACATCAACCCCGATGAGCACGAGTTGCACCTGCGCTTCCGCATCGACGGCACGCTGCAGACGCGGCAAGGGCCTTCCAAGGCGATGCACGCCGCCCTCGTGCAGCGACTCAAGGTCATGGCGCGCCTGGATCTGACGCAGACCCGCCGCCCACAGGACGGCAAGCTGCGCTTCACGCACAACAGCACGGACTACGACGTGCGACTCAGCACGGTGCCCACGGTGCACGGCGAGAACGTCGTCATGCGCATCCTGCGCCCGCACGCCGCGATCACCAGCTTCGACGAACTCGGCTTGTCGCAACGGCAAACCGAGGAGATCGAAGACTGGATCCGCCAGCCCTACGGCATGCTGCTGGTCACCGGCCCGACGGGCAGCGGCAAGACCACGACGCTGTACACGGCGCTGCACATGCTCAACGAGCCGAACCGCAACGTCATGACGGTCGAGGATCCCGTGGAGATTCGCCTGCCGCTGGTGCGGCAGATCCAGGTGAATCCGGAAATTAACCTGACCTTCGCCTCGGCGCTGCGTTCAA
Source organism: uncultured Phycisphaerales bacterium (assembly GCA_964655955.1). Classification (GTDB taxonomy): domain Bacteria; phylum Planctomycetota; class Phycisphaerae; order Phycisphaerales; family JAGLTS01; genus CAZZPX01. The sequence goes on from CAZZPX010000100.1 coordinate 3,411, forward strand.
TTCTGCGGCAGGACCCGGATGTGGTGCTGGTGGGCGAGATTCGCGACGCGGAGACGGCGAGCATCGCCATGCAGGCGTCGCTGACGGGGCATCTTGTGCTCTCCACCCTGCACACCAACGACTCCCCGGGCGCGGTGACGCGCCTGCAGGATCTCGGCGTCCCGCCGTACCTGGTCAACGCCTCGCTGGTCGGCGTCGTGTCGCAGCGCCTGGTGCGCCGCGTGTGCTCACATTGCGCTGCGCCGGCGCTGCCGGATGATCTGCTGCGCAAGCGCTTCCAGCTCAGCGGCGGCGAAGGCGGGTTCGTGCAGGGGACCGGGTGCGCCCGCTGCCTGCACACCGGCTATCGCGGCCGGCTCGGCTTGTATGAACTGCTCAGCGTCACGCCCGCGATCAAGGCGGTCATCGAGATGCAGCAGGGCACGGAGCCCCTGCGCGAGGCGGCGCTGCGGGCGGGAATGCGGCCGATGTGGCGCGACGGCGTGGACAAGGCGAGCCTCGGCTTCACCACGCTGGCGGAGGTCGCCAAGGTCGCCTTCGTCGAGCATCGCGACGCCGATCCGCAGGAAATCGCCCAGCCCCTCTTGAAGAAGACAGCATGAGCCAGCTCAGCTTCGAATACCGGGCACTCGATCGTCACGGCGCCAGCAGCCGAGGCTATACCAGCGCCGTTTCGCAGGATGAGGCGTTTCGCAAGCTGTCGGCGGCGGGATTGACGCCCATCAAGATCCGCCGCGCCAAGGGGAAAGGCGGCAGGCGGCGCGGCAAGCGCATCACCGGCCGCGACATCTCCCACTTCACCTATCAGCTCGCCGTTCTGATCGAGGCGCGCATTCCCATCGCGGACGGCCTCAACAGCATCGCCGAGCAGGAGCCCAACCGCGCCCTGGCGCAGATCATCGACGACATCTCCCGCCGCATCGTCGCCGGCGACACGATCACCGACGCCCTGCAGGCGCACGCCAAGGTCTTCGGCGAGGTATACATCGAGACGCTGCGGGCGGCGGAGAAGAGCGGCAACCTCGTCAGCATTCTCGGCCATCTCTCCGAAATGATGGAAGAGCAGACCGAGACCAATCAGCTCGTCAAGGGCGCGCTGATGTACCCGCTCATCGTCATGCTGTCGCTGGCGGCGGCGGTGACCTTTCTTATGGTCTTCGTCGTGCCGCGCTTCGCCGAAATGTTCAGCGACCGCGGCGTGGCGCTGCCCCTGCCCACGCAGATCCTCATCGGCATCAGCGATTTCATCCGCCTCTACTGGTGGGCTCTCATCGGGGCCGGCGTCGTGGGATTCGTCAGCCTCAAGCGCGCCTGGGCCACCCCGCCCGGCCGGGCCACACTCGACAAGGCCATGCATCGCGTGCCTTACGTGCGGCGCATCCTCATCGGGCTGGGCGTCAGCCGTTTCGCGCATGTCTTCGGCCTGAGCCTCAGTTCCGGCTTGAGCCTGATCGATTGTCTCGAACTCGCCGGTCGCGTTTCCGGACGTCCGCTGCTGAAGCTGGACACGGAGAAGATGATCGACCAGGTAAACAGCGGCGGCCGACTCGCCGACGTACTGATGGCCTGCACCTACTTGCCGGGCTTCGCCAAGCGTATGATCACGGCGGGCGAAGAGTCGGCCGAGCTTCCCAAGATGTGCAAGATCGTGGTGCGGCACTATCGACGCGAGGTGACGTACCTCTGCAAGAACCTGGGCACGGTCCTCGAGCCGCTGCTCGTCTTCGCCATGGCGGCCCTGGTGCTGGGCGTGGCGCTCGCGATCTTTCTGCCCATGTGGAACATGGTCACGTTGGTTGAATAGCGCACGGAGTGCAGGCGGAGATGACTCGACCTCATGTCGCACGTCAAAACCGTCCCGCCACAGAGGTCTCGATATTCGACATTCGACATTCGTCCCTGGTCCCTGTTGAACCCATTTGGTTGCTGACGTTCGTCAGCGTGCAAGGAGAATCGGAATGAACTTCATGAGAACCCGTCAGCGGACTCGTTCGGCGTTCACGCTCATCGAGTTGATCGCGGTGATCGTCGTCCTGGCGATCCTGTCCGGCGTGGCCCTGCCGCGCTACTTCGACTACGCCGACAAGGCCAAGGAAGCGGCCCTGCACGGCGCTCTGGGCGGCGTCCGCGCCGGCGTGGCCAACTTCTACGCCGACCAGGCCATCAACGGCAACGCCCAGTATCCCACCGCCACCGAGCTGGGAACGACCGGCACGGTCATGCAGGAAGCGCTGCCCGAGAATCCCTTCAACGGCCTGAACACCATCAAGACCGTCACGTCGCTCACCGACGCGCAGAATCGCGCGACCGACGGCTCGACCGGCTGGTGCTACTACGTCGACAACGCCGCTGATCCGCCCGTCTACTACTTCTGGGCGAACAGCTCGGACACGACCGCCAGCGGCACGAGCGCCAACGAGGAGTAAGCCCAGCCGTGGTGACGGGTTCAGCACGCGCAACGAGGAGAGGACTGCGGTCGGCCCGGAGGGTCGGCCGCGGTTTCTCCCTGCTCGAACTCATCGCCGTCCTCGCCATCCTGGCCGTCCTGAGCCTCAGCGCCGGACCCGTGCTTTCCTCCGTCGACGCCAATCGCCAGGCACATGGAGCCGGCACGCTGCGGCGCGACGTGGCCTACGCCAGGCAGGCGGCCGTCGCCACCGGCACCCGCACCTGGGTCGTCTTCGACGTCGGCAGCGACTCCTATGAACTCTATGCCGAGGATCCCGACAACCCGGGCCGGGCCAATCGCACGCTCATGCTCGATCCCGCCGATGGCGAGCCTTTCCAGGTGACGCTCGGCCTGGGCGCGCAGCTCGGGGCGACGCTCACGCAGGTCGCGATCGAGAACGACGGCGTCGAGGTCGGCTTCGACTATCTCGGGCGGCCGCTGCTCGAGGACGAATCCGCCATGACACAGGATGCGACGATCACCGTGTCCGGCAGTCGGACGATCGTCGTGGCCGGAGTCACCGGACATGTGTATCAGCCGTAGTCAGAGAAGTGTGCGCACGGCGCGCGGGCGCCGCTGCGCGAGCGTCGGGCGCTGCGCCTTTACGCTCATCGAGACGATCGCGCTGATCGTGGTGCTGTCGGCAGCACTCCCGCCGACGCTCTTTGCCATTCGCGAGGCGGCGCTCGATCGCGCCTCGCCGGTGATGGCCTCGCGCGCCCGGTGGCTGGCGACGGCCAAGCTCGAAGATGTCATCGCCGACCGTCACAGCACGACGCGCGGGTACGACTACCTGCAAAGCGCCAACTATCCGGCGGAGACGTCCGTTACGGAAGCGCCCGACTTCAGCAGGTCCGTCACCCTCATCGAGACGGAGGCGGATCTGACCACGCCCGGTGAGGGATGCATGATCGTCACGGTGACGGTGAGTTGGAGCGACCCCAAGCGCGGCAGCCGTTCCCTGTCGATCTTGACCGTGCTGACGGAGTACGACGCATGAGTCGCCGGTCGCGCCCAGTTCGAGGCTTCACGCTCATCGAGACGATCAGCGTCATCGTCGTGTTGACGGTGCTGGGGTCGCTCGCCGCCAGCATCATGGGGCAGCTCGGCCAGACCTACCGCGACAGCGCCCTGGTCGCCGAGATGCACACGGAAGTGTCGGCGGCTCTCGATCGGATCGTGCGCGAGGTGCGCAGCGTGCCGCTCGACGCCGACGCCGGCGTCGTCGCGGCCGACATTCGCCTCGCCTCCGCCGACGAACTGCGCTGGGGCGCGACGATGCATCTGCGTCTGACGGGAACGACGCTCGAGTTGAGCGAGGATCTGTCGACGTATCACGCGCTGCTCACCGGCGTGACGAGCTTCGCCCTGCAGTTCTACGACGAGGACGATGCGCCGCTGCTCACCAGCCCGGGTCAGACGCTCGTCGAAGGGGCCGCGGACACGCTGCAGGCGCGGCGCGTCTCCGTTTCGATCACGGTGAGCCGCGACGGCAAGAGCGAAACGCTGTCGACGAAGGTATTTCTGCGCGCCACCATGGAAGGAGCCGGCTGATGCGACCGCGCCAACGTCCACTTCGCGCCCGGCGCGGGACGGCGATGCTGCTCGTCGTCATGCTGCTCGTCGCCGGTTCGATCCTGATCGCGGCGGCGGCGGTGGGGGGAGCGCGGGAGGAGCACCTCACCGTGGAGCGGCTCGCCACGCTCCGCGCCTTCTACGCCGCAGAGGCCGGCATGAACCTCGCCATGCGCGAAGTCATGCTGAACCTCGACGAGGACGGCGACGGCGGCGTGGGCTCCATTTCCGACAACGACGATGACGCCGACAACCCCACGCTCGGCAGCGCCAGCCTCGTCGTCGAGCGCCTCGACGACGCCGGCACCATCAGCCTCACCAGCCGGGGCAGTTCGGCGCGCGCGGAACGGCTGATCAGCGTGGGCGTGACGGCCGGCTCTGCGGGCCCCGGGCTGTTCGCGCGCTACTTCGACCTGGACTTCCACCCCAGCCGCCTGAGCCAGATCGACTGGGAAGGCGACGCCACCGACGACGGCTCCGTCGCCAACATCAACTATCCGCGGGCGCCTGACAACGGCAACCCCCTCTGGGAGGGCGGCCCCGACACCGACTACGGCGCGGAATTCACCGGCTCAATCAGCATCGACACCAGCGGAAGCTGGACCTTCTACACCAACAGCGACGACGGCTCCATGTTGTGGATCGACGACGACTTGATCGTCGACAACGACGGCCTGCACGGTATGCGCGAACGCAGCGGCACCGTCTCGCTCGACGCCGGCACGCACACCTTCATGGTCCGCTTCTTCGAGCGCGGGGGGAATCACGGCCTGATCGTCTCCTGGCAGGGGCCGGGCGTCTCCAAGGCGGTCATTCCGGCGGAGGCGTTCACGCACTAGACGAGACACCGCACGCCAGAGGAGTCACTCATGACGCGACGCACTCGACAGCACGGCCAATTCGGCTTCGCAGGCGCCACGGCGCTGCTGACGCTCGCTTTCACCGGCGCACGCCTCGCCGCTTCGCCCGCCCCGCAGGCCGAAGCGGAGACCCCGCACATCCAGGTGGACGATCGCGTGGACTACGGCGGCGCCATCGCCGTCTTCGACGTCTATTACTCGAGCGAGGACATCGATGCCGAAGAGGCGACCAGCGGCGTGATCGTCGCCACCAACTCGACGCATCGCGACCGTTTCGCGCTCTACACGCACGCCAGGATCGACGGCGACGTGTACGTCGGCGTGGGAGGTGACCCCGACAACGTCATCGCCACCTGGTCAGGCTCGGAGATCACCGGCGAGCAGCGTGCGCTCGAAGAACCGCTCGATCTGGCCGCCGTCAGCATGCCCGAAGGCGCGCCCTTCGACTCGCCCAGCGAAGGCCACTTCAGCCTCTGGGGAAGCATGACCGAGACCATCGACTCGGATCGCCACTTTCATCACTTTCAGCTCTCCGGCACCTCGCGCGTCACAATCGAGGGCGACGTCACGCTCGTTGTCGACGGCAACTTCCAGGTCACCACCTTCGCAACCGTCGATCTCGCGCCGGGCGCCACGCTGCGGCTGTACCTTGGCCAGCACGCCAGCCTCGGCGGCGACGTCTTTTAAAGTCACGCGGCGACTCATGTGAATTATCGTAAGCTACGAAAAAATTTCGTTAAGTAATACGCATCCCATGTTCCAAATGAAGCCAAGGCGAACGTTCGCCCGAACGTTCGCCTTCTAGTGTAAAGAGAGATTGAGGGCGTGTCAATAGGGAAGTGCCAGAA
>CAZZPX010000101.1:0-9121 GCA_964655955.1 uncultured Phycisphaerales bacterium
CAGCGGCGGCCGCATCAACATCGGTGCCAATGGCAATACAAGCGAGGCGGCGCTGAGCGCGGATGAGGTCGTTCAAGTTCTCTCGCCGAACGGCCTGGAGAAGTACGAGTTCGGCCAGTCGGTTGCCGTCGACTGGCGCAGCTTCGGGCTGCTGCTGCAGAACACGCTGATCCTCACCAACTCCGGCGGCGCTGGTACGATCGATAACTGGCTCTACGACCGATACCATACGAGCGGCAGCGTCGGCTCGACAGCGCAACCGATCGGACTTGGCGGTGTCACGAGTCCAGCACCGATGGAGGTCTATCAGTCCTACCGCTATGCCAGCAACGGCGTGGGCAGTTCGCTCAGCTACCGCTTTGATGCGCCTGACGGCATCTATACGTTCCGCCTGCATTTCGCGGAGCCGAGTTACAACACCACTGGGAGCCGCATCTTCGACATCCTCGCACAGGGCGCGTTACAGGTGGATGACTTCGATATAGTCGCTGCCGCAGGTGCGCGCTATGAGGCGACAACGGTGTCGTTCTCCGTGACGGCGGTCGGTGGCCTGGGGATTGATCTCAACCTCGTCAGCGAAACGAATGCAGGGGCGCTGGTCAGTGCCATCGAGTTGACAGCCGCGACAGCGAATGGCGTGGCGTCGCCTACGGTCAATCTCGATCTCTCGACGGACAGCGGCGGCTCCTGGGGCAACATCGCCAGCGCCCAGCCGATGGATGCCTACGGCCGGGGCAGCTATCTCTGGGCGGCCGGCCCGATCACCGCTGTGAACACTGCGCTCATGCGTGCCAGAGCAAACGATGTAAGCATGCCGCTGGACTCCTCGGATGACGGATTCCTGATCGCCAACAGCGGTACTGGGTATTACGTGAATGACGCCTCTCTGACGGGCGACGTCGTGACGTCCGCCCTGGGGGACAATCTTCAGGACGGCAAGACCGCCGGTTCTCCGATGGGGAGCCTGCGCGCTCTACTCAACGCGTATGATCTCGACGCTGGCGACATAGTCTACGTAGACACTGGCGACTACCATGTCGTCCGCACCATCGATATTGGCATCGCCGACGGAGGCGTTACGATTCAAGGTCCGGATGTGGCGATAGCGCTCCTCAATCGTGCCAACGCCGAGCAGCGCGTCATCGAGATCAGCGGCGCCGATGTCACCCTACGTTACCTGGAACTGATTGGCGGATACGACGGCATCCGCGGCGTCGGCGCGACTGGCCTTGCCCTCGAGCATCTCGACGTCCACGACAATGATCGCCACGGCCTCCTGCTCGAGAGCGGCAGTGGTACCGTGCTTCTGACCGAAAGCGAGTTCCATCACAACGGCTCGTACGGGGCGTACATGATCGACGCGGATTTCTCCACGGTTCAGTTCAATGAGTTCTACGAGAACTCTTCCTACGGACTGTACACAACCAACTCCAGTGGCCTAGCCGTCGACTCAAATCTCGCATGGGGCAATCTATCCAGCGGCATGCGACTGCTCTCCGCCTACGGTTCTACGATTCACTCTAATGAAATTTACGACAACGGCGCCCATGGAATCCAGGTTTCCGGTCTCAACAACTCTCCGCCCACAGTCGTGCATAATAATCTCATTCACGGCAATGCCAACGACGGCCTGAATGGGTCGACGAATGTGCTGCTGCGCGACAACCAAATCTATGGCCACGTGACCGGCAATAGTTGGGGAGTCTATGTGGCAGATGGAACTGCCCGAGACAATGTCGTCTACGGAAACCACGGAGGAATCGCTACCGGTACTCTTGGACGGGTCACTAGCAACCGCGTCTTTGACAACTCGAATGTCGGCATTGCAGCCTATGTGTACGCCGACGTGGAATACAATCACGTCTACTCGAACTCGATCGGCATCATGGTCGACTGGTACAGCAGCGCGCGCTACCAGGGCCGGGTGCAGAACAACCTCGTCTACGCCAACTCCAACGAGGGCCTTGTCATCGAGGGTGGATCCGGAGCTGCGATCTTTGCCAACAATACCATCTACCAGGAGGTCGGCAACGCAGTCCGCGTCCAGCAGAGTTCCGTCGACATCTACCTGGCGAGCAACATCCTCTGGGTTGCCGACGGTTATGCGATCTGGGTCCACACCGACAGCGAACCAGGGTTCCACAGCGACTATAACCTGTTCCACCTCACCGGCGTGGGCAAGCTCGGGCAGTGGCAGGACATCGACTTCCTCTCTCCCGACGACTGGCGCTACGAGCTCGGTCTCGATCAGAACAGCGTTTTGGGCGCCCCACTCTTTGTCGACATCGATGGTGCCGATGGCCTGCTTGGCTACACTGGTGGCGCCGACTACGGCGCTGATGACGACTTCCATGTGCTTCTCGGCTCGCCCGCAATTGACGCGGGTGACCCGAACGCACTCTACCTCGCGGAAGCTGACAGTGGCGGTCGCGTGAACATCGGACGCTACGGCAACACGGCGAGCGCAGCGGCCAGCGCCGATGAACTGGTGCACGTCATCTCACCGAACGGTTTTGAGAAGCTCGAGGCTGGCCACGATGTCCAGATCGAGTGGATAGGCTGGGGCCTGGGGATGACCAATTCAATCGCAACGATGAATGTCGGCGACGGCCGCGTCGGTCACTGGGACGCCGACCGGTATGCGCTCGGTGGATCGACAAGTTACTGGTCAAGCTCTATCGACACCTCAGGCGTAGCCAATTCGGCACCGATGGAGGTGTACCAGACGTATCGCTACGCCCCCTCCGGCATCGGCGCAACGCTCGACTACACGCTTGATATTCCCGATGGCGTCTACATGCTGACGCTGCATTTTGCCGACAACTATAGCAACCCCGGCAGTCGCGTCTTCGACATCATCGCGGAAGGCGCCCTTCTCGCTGATAACTACGACATCGCGGCGGCCGCAGGAACCTCCTACACAGCAACGACGCTGAGTCTCGCGGTTGTCGTGGGCGGCGGAGATGGTATGGCGCTTCAGTTCGTCAATGAGACGAACGCAGCCGCGCTCGTCAACGCCATTGAGATCTCGGCCACCGCCGGCGGGGTAGTGGCGCCGACGTTCGCCGTCGACTTCTCCGACGACCTCGGCGGCTCCTGGAGCGCCGTCACCGGAGGCGTCGCTCTGGGCGCATTCAACCGCGGGAGCTACACGTGGAACGCGGGACCCGTGACGCCGATGAACACAGCGCTGCTGCGCGTAACTGCCAATGATCTCGGCATGCCGCAGGACGCTTCGAATAATGCCTTCCTCATCGCCAGCAGTGGAACCGACTACTATATTAATGACGGTTTCGTCGGAGGCGACGTTTTGACAAGCGCGATCGGCGACGACGCCAATGACGGGAAGACCACTGCGACGCCAATGGCGACCCTCCGGGCGCTGATCTCCGCCTACTCACTCGAAGCGGGCGATATCATCCATGTCGACACCGGCGACTACCGTGTGCTGCGCAACGTTGAAATCACGAGTGCGGACGCTGGCGTGTTCGTTCTCGGCGCATCTGGGGCCATGGCCACCTTCGATCGCCTATACGATCAGCGCAACGTGTTTGACATCTCCGGCGCGGACTCTTCGATCGGCAACCTTCGCATCACGGGTGGCAATGACGGCATATCGGTCGCAGAAGCCACCGGCGTCGCGGCCAGCGACAGCGAGATCTTCGGAAACCGCAGGTACGGCATCGTGCTCGACTCGACCAGCCACGGCGCCCTCGTCTCTGCTAACAGTATCCACGACAATGGCAGCACAGGCTTCTACAGCGGCAGCACGGACGACGTGACGCTCGTCGCCAACGACATCTTCTCCAACGGCGGCTATGGCATTTATATGACCGGCACGAGCGGGTCGCTTGTCGACGGTAACGATGTTCACGACAACAGCTCCTATGGAATCAATCTTTCCGGGGCGAGCAATCAGACGGTCACAACCGTAAGCGGAAACACAGTGCATGGCAACTTCGGTGCATATGGCATCAGCGCATCCACAAATGTCGTTCTCCTGGGCAACGACATCTACGAGCACGACTCCGTCAACCAGTGGGGAATTGCCCTCAACAACGCCGAGGCGCGGCAGAACAACGTTCACGGCAATCACAACGGCATCCTTACATCGACGGTCGCGACGGTCGTCGGCAACCGCGTCTTCAACAATGAAGAGATCGGCATCTCGACGTATTTCGACGGCTATGTTCGGGGCAACTACGTCTACTCGAATTCGATCGGCATCAAGACCGACTGGTACAGCAGCAGCCGTTTCCGCGGCGAGGTCGAGAGCAACCTGGTCTACTCGAACACGAACCAGGGGATTCTGGCCGAGGCCGCCGGCGACGGATCACTCTTCATAAACAACACGATCTACCAGGAAGTTGGCGACGCCCTGCGCTTCCAGGATTCCGCGCTGGACATGACCGTCCGCAACAACATCTTCTGGATCGAGAAGGGGTATGCGCTGCACCTGCATCCGAACAGCCAGGGCGGCTTCGACAGCAATTACAATCTCTTCCAGATCGGCATGGATCCGGACGCGCACCTCGGGTACTTCAACAGCACAACATACGATGCGCTCGCCACATGGCAGACGGACACGCTTGGCGATGTGGACAGCCTCGCGGACATGGCCCTCTTCGTAGATCCCGACGGAGCTGATGATGTGATCGGATACGACACGACGGGCAACGGGTACGACGGCGGTCCCGACGACAACTTCCAGCTCTCTGGCGGATCGCCCGCCATCGATCGTGCACAGTCGTTCCTCGCGCCCCCCACCGATATCGTTGGCAACCCGAGGCTCGACGATCCCGGTACGCCGAACCTGGGCGGCGACTATTATGTCCAGAACAACCTCGGCATGAGCCTGTTCGGGCTTATCGGCACGGCCCAGAACTGGCAGTCGAACAATACCTACTGGTCCTACACCCTTCCCTTTACATTCAGTCTCTTTGGTGTTGCCTATACGCAGATGTACGTCTCCACTGAAGGATTCGTGCAGTTCGGCTCTGCCAGCGGCGCAAACGACAACAGCAATACAACGGCCGAACTCATCGCGCACGCTCGCATCGCAGTGTTGTGGGATAACATTCGTACCAACGGCACAGGCGATGACATCTTCATTGACGCGTCGGTGCCGAACCAGTTGACCGTGCGCTGGGACGCCACGAACGAAGCCGATGGAAGCGATGTCAACATCGCGATCACGCTATACGACAACAACGAGATCGAGTTCCACTACGGAAGCGGAAACACCAATCTTACTCCCACGATCGGCATCGCGGCGGGCGACGGTTCTCAGTACCTGCTGGCGAGCTACGACGGCATGGCGGTGCTTACCGATGCCGAATCGATCAGGTTTGACCTCGAATCCGGCTTCATTGACATGGGTGCCTACGAGTTCCAGGGGTCAAGCACCGACACGACGCCTCCCATCGTGACCGCGACAGATCCGAGCGCCGTTCACGACAACGGCGGCACAAACCAGTCGCTCGTGCAGATCATCGTGCATTTCAGCGAGGCGCTCGATCCAATTGACGGCAACGCGCTTGCCAACTACGACCTGCGATCACCCGGACTGAACGGCCTGTACGACGACGGTGACGATGTGATCTATACAGCCGTGCCCAGTTACAGCCTAGGCGACAGCTATGTCACCTTGTCAATCCAGGGCGGCGGCCTGCCGGAGGGCGACTATCGCTTGCAGGTCAGCCCCACGGACAGCTTGCGGGACACCGCGGGCAATCCGCTGGACGGCGACAATGATGGAAACGCCGGCGGCGCATACGAGCGAGAGTTCAGCGTCGACCTGACGCCGCCTTCGCTGGTCGGCTCGGTCATCAACGGCGGCCTGATGTCGCGCAGTTGGATCGAGACTGTCGACATGACATTTGACGAGGAGATCGTGCCTCCCTCGATCTCCAACATGCAACTCATCGGCTCGTCGACAGGGCCCGTCGACCTCAACGCTATCAGCGCCAGCTTGAGTTACACCGGCGGCACATACACGCTCACTCTGACGATACCCTCACGCACAGCTCTCGCGGACGATTACTATACGCTGTCAGCCTGGTCGTCAGCGTTGACTGATCCCGCGGGCAATGCGCTCGGCGGCATCAACGACGTGTTTGTGCCACTCGTTATATTCCACAAGCTAGTCGGGGACATCGATGGAGATTCTTCTGTCGGGCAGTCGGACCTCGGGCTGCTCCTCGCCGCCTATAATTCGAGTGTCGGGGATCCGCACTGGAACCCCAATGCCGACCTCAACGGCAACGGCAGCGTCGATCAGCCCGACCTCGGCTTGCTGCTGCCGAACTACGGCGTCGCCATCGGACCGATGTTCGTCAACGACGACGGCGGAGGCGACGAAACCGGCCCATTCATGGACAGTGCGCCGCCCCCGGCGACTGTTGAACGACTGATTCCAACGCGATCGGCACTGCATTCGACGCAGTGGCCGGCCTTCGTGACCGGCGCCCGAACCTCCGACCGACTGTTGCGACCGCTCGCCGAGTCGATTCAGCAGTCGGTCCGCCGCTCATTCACGCTCCGACCCGAGACCGATATCGCACAGCGCCCGAACAGCGCGCTCTTGTCCTCAGTTCTGACGGACGACACATTCCCGCATTCGCCAGGCGGCAACTGACGGGGTGGTCAGCGAGCAGCGGCCGACGCGCGCACAGGTTTTCAACACCTGCTACAGTTTGCACCCTTGTAATTGGACGAGCGCGCACTCATGAGTACCGCAACGGCGACACAGGAAGAACTGGCTGCGCAAGATTCCTTCGTGCGCCGTTGCGTCGACGCACGACCTCGCGCTGAGGAGGTAGCGGAGCTGATCGCGGAAGTCACGGATGAGTCACCCTCTCGGGCGCTTGAGCGACTGCGGGCAGAGCACGAGCATCCCGGCAGAACGGTTCGCGAGGACTTCGAGCGCAGGGGGATGCAGCGATATACCTGGAACGACGAGTTGGTGCGCTTCTATGAACAGACCGACGCGTTTCTCTACGAATTGGCTGTCTGGCACTGCAATAAGATCAAACGGAAGATGCGCCGATTCGTCATGCGCCAGCTTGACGCGGTGGAGCGCCGCCTCAGCGTCCTGGCGCTGGGGGACGGCCTCGGCTTCGACTGTCTGGCAATGGCTGACGCGGGACATGAAGTGACGTACTTCGATGTGCCCGGCTACACGCAACGCTTCGCCGAGCGGCTCTTCTCGCGCTGCGGCGTCGACATTCAAGTGTTGACGGATCCGCTGCAGATCAGGCGAGCCGCGTACGACGCAGTCGTCTGCCTGGACGTGCTGGAGCATGTCCCGGATCCGCCTCAGATGCTTCGCGAAATCATTACATATTTGAAGCCGGGCGGTCTGCTGCTGGCGCATGCCCCCTTTTACATGGTGCTGCCAGATTACCCGACGCATCTGGCGTCGAACCGGCGCTACGCCGGGAGCCTCAAGATCTATCGGGAGGCGGGCCTGCAACTGATCGACGGGGATCGGGCGATGAACCCGCTGGTGCTGGCGAAGGGTGAGCCGGCATTCGGCCCGCTTCCCGGCGCTGCGCGGCGGCGATTGACGCTGCGACTCTACGGGGGATACTTCGCCCTGTGCCGGTGGCTCACCTGGCCCATGCGGCCGCTCAATTACTATCGCTATCGGCGTCGGCGCTGGTTTGACGGTCGCTGCTGATCGGCGTGCGAGGCCAGTGAGGCGCCCGATCCGCGACGATCGCTCGTGGCAGGTACGGGCGCACACTGCGCGCAGTCTTGCGAGATCCACGATGCGCGGTGGTGTCGTGGCAGGGCCAGCGCCGCACGCGCAGCGCTAAGGTCACAGAGTCCCAGACCGCGCGATGGGAGCGTCCGTAGCGCATCAGTCGAAGCGATCGAGGTTCATCACCTTGTCCCACGCCGCGACGAAGTCCTTCACGAACTTCTCCTGGCCGTCCTCGCTGGCGTAGACCTCGGCGATGGCGCGAAGCTGCGAGTGCGAGCCGAAGGCGAGATCCACGCGCGTGCCGGACCACTTGAACTCGCCGCTGGCGCGGTCGCGGCCGATGAACTTCGTCTCGGATTCGTCGGTCGCCTCCCAGGCGGTGCCCATGTCGAGCAGGTTGACGAAGAAGTCGTTGCTGAGTGTCTCGGGCCGATCCGTGAAGACGCCGTGCTGCGCCTGCTCGTAGTTGGTGTTGAGCACGCGCAGGCCTCCGACGAGCACCGTCATTTCCGGTGCGGTAAGCGAGAGGAGCTGTGCCCGATCAACGAGCAGGTGTTCCGCGGGTCGGGTGAATTCGCCCTTGGCGAGATAGTTGCGGAAACCGTCCGCCTTCAGCTCCAGCGCCTCGAAGGAGTGAGCGTCGGTCTGCTCTTCCGTCGCGTCGGTGCGGCCGGGACGGAAGGGCACCTCGATGTCGGGGCCGGCCTTCTTCGCCGCCGCCTCAACCGCCGCACAGCCGCCCAGCACGATCAGGTCGGCGAGCGACACCTTCTTGCCATTCTTCTGGCCGCTGTTGAAGTCCTGCTGGATCTTCTCGAGCGCGGGCAGCACCTTGACGAGATCGGCGGGTTCATTGACCTCCCAGTCCTTCTGCGGGGCGAGGCGGAGGCGCGCTCCGTTGGCCCCGCCGCGCTTGTCGCTGTCGCGGTACGACGCCGCCGCCTTCCACGCCGTGGCGACGAGTTGCGGGATCGTCAGGCCTGAGCCGAGCAGCTTTGCCTTCAGCGCCTTGATGTCCTTGGCGTCGATCAGTTCGTGATCGACGGGCGGCACCGAATCCTGCCAGATCAGGTCTTCCTGCGGCACTTCCGGCCCGAGGTAGCGTGACTTGGGTCCCATGTCGCGATGCGTCAACTTGAACCAGGCGCGGGCGAATGCGTCGGCGAATTCCTCGGGATCGGCGTGGAAGCGCCGGGAGATCTTCTCGTAGATCGGGTCCATGCGCATCGCCATGTCCGCCGTGGTCATGATCGGCGGATGCTTCTTCGAGGGGTCGTGCGCATCGGGCACCATGTGTTCGTCAGCGACATCCTGCGCCTGCCACTGCCAGTGGCCGGCGGGGCTCTTGACCAGTTCCCACTCGTAGCCAAAGAGCACGTCGAAATAGCCCATGTCCCACTTGGTGGGGTTGGG
>CAZZPX010000102.1:0-6853 GCA_964655955.1 uncultured Phycisphaerales bacterium
AGAAGGCGAAGCAGGTGGCGCCGCCGCAGTCCGCGGCGGGCGGCTTGTGGTTTGCGCCGCCGCAGCCGCCGGAGCCGACGGCGGAAGAGAAGAAGGCGCAACGGGCGAAGGAGCGTGCGGAGCAGCCGCGGCCGAAGAACAACCCGAAGCTCATCGCCGCGGCCCGGGAACTGCGGGATCGCTACCTGGAGCAGATCAACGCGGGGCTGCTCCTGCCGCCGGCCGCGAGCGGCAAGTACGACGTCAGCCGCGCGTTGCCGGCAAGCGGCTTCACCACGGAGGCCGCCGACGCCGCGGAGGAGACGAAGCTGCTGAATGCGGCGTGACGGGGTCCCCAATTTGGGTACGGGGGCGCTTGACGCGAGTCTCTAGCCGCGCCAATCTAGGGTACATTAACTATGCAGAGGCCCGCAGGGCTCCTGCGCCTTCTATTACAAGACACGAAATAGACGTGGGGGCACGCCTTGAGCGTGTTGTCACAGCCCCGTCGTGGTCGCCGTCGTACATGGCCCACGGCTGTCCGCTGACGTCACTTGGTAGACGTTGACACACTCTGCCAGAAAGGAGCCCGTGCGCTCATGCCGGAGAACGCGTACGTCCTTGTGCTGCTCGCTTGCACGTCCGTACTCTGCACCCATCACCGGTCTCTCCGGCTCCGCGTCCTGTGCAGACGCATTCGCATCTATCTGGACGTGGAGGAAGACAAGGCAACATCATGTAAGCGTAGGGACGAGCCACCAGACGAGATGAGTGACGAATGAGACGGGGATGATCCACCGAGAGGCGGGCTTGTCGCCGCGGGGAGAGCGAAGCGCGCAAACGCGCGGGGCGGCGTGTCCGCCGCCCACGCACAGAGGGTTCGGGAAGAGGGAGACTCAAGTGGGTTCGCTCAGCCGTCTGAAGCGAGCTAGGCGCCGGCGCCGTAGTTCGCGAGCAGCGCGCCGAGGTCGGCTTGATCCGTGTCACCATCGCCGTCGATGTCGCCGCAGTCGCTCACGCCGTAGCAGGAGAGCAGTTGACCGAGATCGGCCTGGTCGACATCGCCGTCGCCGTCGAGATCGCCGGGGATGTCGGCGCCGCCGCTGCTGATGATGTAGCCGCCGTAGCCCGCCACGCGCGTCTGGCCGTTGTCGTTGACGTCGATGGTGTACCACGTGCCGAAGTCGGGCAGTCCCGGCCCGTCGACCGGCAGGTTCTGCCACGTCGCGCCGCCGTCGGTCGTGTGAAGGCGGGTATTGTTGCCGCCGACGGCCCAGACTTCGTCGGCGCTGATGACCTGCAGATCCTGCAGGTGTTCGCCGCTGCCGGTGCTCAGCACCTGCCAGTTCACGCCGCCGTTGGTAGTTTTGGCGATCTGGCCGTACGGACCCGCAGCGTAGCCGACGTTTTGATCGACGAATTCAAACTTCACATAGTTGCCGATGCCGGGCAGTTCGTGCTCGCTCCAGGTGTCGCCGCCGTCGGTGGTGCGGAGGATGTAGGAGCCGCCGCGCAGGGCCCAGCCGAGGCTGAGATCGTGGAACTGGATGTCCCAGATGCCGCCGTAGGACTGGGGCCAGACCTCTTCCCAGGTGTCGCCGCCATCGCTGGTGCGATAGATCCAGCCAGTGGTGTAGCCGCGTCCGATCCAGCCGTGCATTTCGTCGACGAACCAGATGCTTTCGACCTGGGTCGTGGTGGGATAGGCGAGCGGCTGCCAGGTTTCACCGCCGTCGATCGTCTTGATGATTGGGCCGGGGCCGTCAGCCCCGGAAACGAAGGCGATGTTCTCGTCGAGGATGAAGAGGTCTTTGCAGTAGTTCCAGCCGTAGCCTTGCTCGTAGCTGGGAAGCGAGGGGGTCCATTGGTTGCCGCCGTCCGTGGTGCGGAGGACGAAGCCGCTGCGCGAGATTGCGAGGCCGCGCTGGGCGTCGAACATCTCCAGGTCATACACCTCCTGGGTGTTGCCGCTGGTGACGACGTCCCAGCTAGCGCCGTCGTCGCTACGGATGATGTAGTCAGTGCCTGCGGCGACGATGGAGCCGTCCGACAGCGCCTGTATATCCGACAGACCGATGTGCGTATCCTTGTAGATCCTCTCCCAGGTGAGAAAGGCATCGGTCGTGTGCACGATGTTGCCGTTGCCTGTGGCGCCGTACGCCTCGTGCCCATCCTTGATGAAGATGCGATAGAGATTCCCGCTGGGGACGGGATGCGACGTCCAGGTGAGACCGGCATCGGTCGAACGCTTGTAGGCGTTCTGGGCGTTGAGGATCACCGACGAGTCGTCGAAGGCGATGATCTGCGGAAATGCCCCGAAGCCCGCACCAACGTCCGTCCAGGTGAGACCGGCGTCGGTGGAGCGATAGATGCGCCCGCCGCCAATCGCGATCGCCACCTGATCGTTAACAAAGGCGACGTTGGTGATGTCGGTCGTCAGCACCTCGGTCCAGGTGGTTCCGCCGTCGATCGTGCGCCAGATGGCGCCGTGGTAGTTCGCCTGATAGCCGATCCCGATCTGCTCACTGGCGAAGTCGGGATAGATGATGCGTTCGTTGCCGACGATGGCCGGCGTCCAGGTGGCGCCGCTGTTCTGCGTCACCTGGGCGGCATAATTGTCGCTGATCCAGCCGAAGTTCGGTGTCAGGAAGGTCGCTTCGTTCGCGGTGAGGAATCCCAGGTACTGCCAGGTCTGTCCGGCGTTCGCCGTGCGGACAGCAGCGTTGCCGAAGAGCCAGGCGTACTGATCGTCGAGCGCGAAGACGCAGCGGAAGTCTTCGCCCGGCATGTTCGCCGGCGCCCAGGTTCGCCCGCCGTCGTGCGTCTCCAGCGGCGTGTCGCGCAGACCGACCATGTAGCCGTGCAGGTGGTCGAGGAAGTCCATCGAGGCGAAGGTTTGCATGTTGACGGGGAGGGGCGCTTCCATCACCCAGTCGTCTTGGGCGCCGGCGAGGCCGGTTGCGCCGCTCGCCGCAGCCAGCGCCAGTATCAGGTGCAGATGCTTCATTCAAGTTGCTCGTTTCTGGAGAAGTGTGTTGGCTGTGAGTTCTCAGGCTCCGTAGTTGGCGAGGAGTGCTCCCAGGTCGGCCTGGTCGGTATCGCCGTCGCCGTCGATGTCGCCACAGTCGCCGCTGCCGTAGCAGGACAGGAGCAGCCCCAGGTCCGCCTGGTCGACGTCGCCGTCGCCGTCGAGATCGCCGGGGATTCCGGCGGGGTCGGTGATGACGATCTCTACGCCCCCGTAGTTGACCATCGCCGCCCAGAGATTGCCCGCGGCGTCGAACTCGACGTCGTAACACTGGTGATGCGGCAAGTTGGATTCACCGTAACCGTACGTCGTCCACGTAGACCCGTCGAAGAGCGACACGCCGCCATCATAGGGCCAGTTGATGATGTCCTGCGATGCAGCGGCGACGAGGCCGTCGTCACGAACGGCAACGCTCGTCACCCAGTTTTCGGAGAGGCCCGAGTTGCCGGGGGTGTAGAAATCGGTGAAGAGCCCGTCATAGCGAAGCAGGCCGCCGCCCGTCGCGATCCACACGTCGCCGTTCGGCGCGATCTCGATCTCTTCACACTTGCCGGGAAGCGTGATCACTTGCGTCCACGTCGCGCCGTCGTACTTGTGCAGCGCTACGTACGTGCCGACCCACAGCGTGCCGTCGTTGCCGACCGCCATCGCTTCGACTTCGTTCGCGGTCCAGCCGGGAGGCGCGAAGTGATGCTCGCCCCACGTCGTGCCGTCGAACCACTGCATGCCGTAGTCGGTGCCGAACCACCAGACGCCGTTGACATCTTCACCCATGCAGTTGACGCCGGCGGTGAGCGTGGAGTTGCCGGCGTGCCAGACGTCCCAATTCTCGAGGTCCATGCTGCGGGCAGCGCCGTCGGAGACGAGCCAGGTGTACCCCTGGCTGTCCTCGAAGACCTGATGCACGGCGGGCGTCCAGTCGCCGAACGGCCAGGCTTCATTGTGGCCGTACTGCCCGAAGTTGCGCCACTCGTGCTTGCCGTCCCAGCGCGTCCCGCCTGCAGGCCCGGTGAGGAACCACAAGTTGCCGAGGCTGTCACGGTGCAGGCCGTCGATGATGTAATCCGGGATGCCCGTCATGATGCTGGAGAGGATCTCCAGGCCCGTGCCATCGAAGGCGTAGCGGCGCGCGGAGTGATTGTGCGCCAGCCAGACCTCGCCGGCGGCGTTCACGGCGACGCTGTGGATAGCGCTCGGTCCTGTCGCCACGAGTTCCCAGCCGCCGCCGCTGTTGTAGCGGCGCAGCAGGTTGTCGTCGCCGATGTAGAGGTTGCCGTCCGCATCGATGTCGGCGGTATGTGAGGTGTACGAGCCGATGCTCGTCCACGTGCCGCTATCGTCGTTGAAGCGATACGTGCCCGTGCCGCACACGCCGTAGAGCGTGCCGTCCGGCGTCTCGGCCCAGTCGAGGATGGCCGGTCCGCTGGTGTGCACCCACAGGCCGTTAACCAGGCGGGCGTTGCCGCCCATGAACTCAAAGGATGCCCAGATCTCACCGTTACCGCGGGCGTAGACCGCGAAGGGCGCGGAGATGCCAAAGTAGGTTCGCATGAACGGTTCGTCGTGGTGCGTCCACGTCGTGCCGTCGAATTCGAAGAGCCCGCCCTGCACCTGATCGATGTCGTTGTTGGCGACCCAGATGTGATCGTTGGGCGCGACGGCGACGTCCCAGTTGCGATCGCCGACCAGTGGACTGTTGGTTTCGTCGAAGGTGTTCCACTCCATGCCGTCGAAGCGCAGCAGGCGATCCTCGCCAGCGACCCAGGCGATGCCGTCGGAGGTCCAGTCGACTTCATACGTCCAGACGGGGAGGGGGGTGTTGCGGCTGGAATAGGTCTCCCACTTCTCGCCGTCATAGATGCCGATGCCGCCGAACGTCCAGATGGTGAGGTTGCGGGAACTGACCCACAGGCGTCCGTCGGGTGCGACGCGGGCGAAGCTCACGTTCTCCTGTCCCGGCATGCCTGTCGTGTCGGGCGTGTGCACGATCATCTCCGGGTCGGCGGGCAGATCGGCCAGAGCGCCCGTCGCTGCGAGAAGCAGGGATGCTGCGACGAACGCGCGCCGGCGCCATGGGCCGCGCTCCCGGTGAGCGTGCGTCTGCTCTGTCGCTAATGTCCACGAAGTTGTCATGAAAGCCTCCTCTGACATTCAGGTGCGATTGTGTCTGCTTGGGCCGAGCCATGCGGCGGCGCTGGCCGCGCGTCGGATGGCTGGACTGGTCGTGCATGACCCGCCATACAAGCAGAGGCGCCGTCTGCGCGTGGAATCTGTCAATCCCCTCGGCTCGAGCGGGTAGATCGTGCTGGAGCGACGCTGCCCTGCCTGCAGGCAGCAGAACCCCCAGCAATCAACGGGAGAATGTCGCAGTAAAATGCGAGCCTATCGTACGTAAGCTCACGTGTGCGGTCTCTGCCACTGCGATGCAGCTGTTCAGGCAGTTTCTGCCGCTCGCTCTCGCCCCTACGCTTGCTTGAGGTTGCAGCGCCGGTTTTGGAGACGGACCATGACCTCCGATTCGTCCGCCCAACGCGATATCACGATCATGCTGACGCGCGTGCGCGCCGGCGACGAGGCGGCGGTGAACGAACTCATGCCGCTGGTCTACGATGAGCTTCGCTCGCTGGCCTCGCGCTGTCTGCGCTCCGAACGCCCTGGGCATACGCTGCAGGCGACCAGCCTGGTGCACGAGGCGTACCTGCGACTGGTCGGCGCGGAAGATCAGAGCTGGGAGAATCGCGCCCACTTCTTCGCCACCGCCGCGATGGCCATTCGGCACATACTCGTCGAACATGCGCGGAGGCGCAAGCGGCTGAAACGCGGCGGTGACCGGCAACGCCTGTCGCTGGATGAGGTCGAGCCCAGCGCTCCCCAGGATGACGAGCAGCTTGTGCTCCTTGATGAGGCGTTGACGCGACTCGCCGAGTTTGATCCGCAGAAGGCGCGCACCGTGGAGCTGCGCTTCTTCGCCGGTCTCACCGTGGACGAGGTCGCGGCCGTGCTCGGCTGCTCGGCCAGCACTGTCGCACGCGAGTGGCGCGTGGCGCGCGCCTACCTGCGTACGGAGCTCGAGCCAGAGGAGACCGGTGATGAAGCCTGAGCGGTGGCAGCGCCTGCAGCGGATCTTTCTCGAGGCGGTCGAACTTCCGAAAGAACGGCAGGGCCAGTTCCTCGACGCTGCCTGCGCCGCCGACCGTGAGCTTCGCTGCGAACTCGAGCGCATGCTGCGCAGCGAGGCGGACGAGTCGAGCATACTTGATCGTCCGCCGTTTTTCGCCGCGGGCCAGGACGAGTCTGGGGCGGAATTGGAGGAGGGGCGCGATGGCCTGCTCAATGAGCGGGTCGGTCCGTATCGCATCACCGATCGCGTCGCTGCAGGTGGAATGGGCGTCGTCTATCGTGCCATCCGCGCTGATGGCCTCTTCGACCATGAAGTCGCCGTCAAGATCGTCCGTCGCGGCGCCGACACCGAGCAGGTCCTCGAACGCTTCCGCGCCGAACGCCGAACGCTCGCCAACCTCAATCATCCCAACATCTCCCGCCTGATCGACGGCGGGGCCGCGCCTGACGGCCGGCCCTACCTCGTCATGGAGTACATCGACGGTCTGCCCATCGACGACTACTGCGATCAGCACAAGCTCACTATCCGCCAGCGCCTGCAACTCTTCACGATCGTCGCACACGCCGTTCATCACGCGCACCAGAACCTCGTGGTGCATCGCGACCTGAAGCCCAGCAACATCATGGTCAACCGTGACGGTGAAGTGAAGCTCCTTGACTTCGGCATCGCCAAGATGCTCAGCGGTGATGACGGCGAGACGCCTGGCGCCGCAGACCGCACCGCCA
>CAZZPX010000102.1:6863-9118 GCA_964655955.1 uncultured Phycisphaerales bacterium
GATTACGCCAGTCCCGAGCAGATTCGCGGCGAGAACGTCACCACGGCAAGCGACGTCTACTCGCTGGGCGTGGTTCTTTACAGCCTGCTGACCGGTCGCCGACCCTACCGCCTCACCAGCGCCAGCTACCGCGCGATCGAACGCACGATTTGCGAGCAGGATCCGCGGCGCCCGAGCACCGCTGCGGTCGCCGCCGAAGACGCGGACCCCGCCGGCACGCCGCAGCCGATGCAGAGTCTGCAGGAGGTCGCCCGCGCGCGGGGCACAACCCCGGAGAAGCTGCGCCGCCAGATCCGTGGAGACCTGGACAACATCGTCATGATGGCCTTGCGCAAGGAGCCCTCCCGCCGCTACGCTTCGGCCGAGCAGATGGCCGAGGACATCGAGCGCTGTCTGGCCGGCCTGCCCGTGCTGGCCCGCAAGGACACCTTCTGGTATCGAGGCAGCAAGTTCGTGCGCCGCAACAAGATCGGCGTGGCCTCCGCGGCATTGCTCGTCCTGGCGCTCGCGGGCGGCGTGCTCGGCACCTCGCGCATGGCGCACCTGGCCAATCAGGAGGCTCAGCACGCCCGCATCGAAGCGCTGTCCGGCTACGAAATCACCAACTTCCTGATCGAGGCCCTGATGGTCGCAGCACCCATGCGCTCGCAGGAACAGATCGGCGAGGTGATCGCGCTGCTTGACGCGCACGAGCAGCAGATACACCGGCAGTATGAGCATCAACCGCACCTGCGCGCCAACCTGCACGACGCGATTGGACGCGTCTTCCTCCGCCTGCGCCGCTTCGAACGAGCAGAGGACGTCTTCACGGAGGCGGCGGAGATCCGCCAAACCCACTTCGGCGACGAGAGCCTGGAGATGTCCTTGAGCCTGAGCAATCTAGGCGAACTGGCGTACATGCGCGGAGATTTCGCCGCGGCGGAGTCGCACCTGCGCGAGGCATTGCGGCTGCACCGGGCGCTGCCGCCAGGCGTGCACACCGACGTGGCCGAGGCCGCCAACAATCTCGCCGCGGCGTTGCGCTCGCTTGGCCGTCTCGAGGAAGCGGAGCAACTGCATCGCGAGGCACTGACGCTGCGGCGCCAGCGCCTCGGACCGAAAGATCCGCTCGTCGCCGAAAGCCTCAACAATCTCGCTGGCGTGCATCTGGCGCGCGGCGACTACGATCTCGCCCTCGACGGTCTGCGCGAGTCGCTGCGCATCCGCGAGCAGATCCTCGGCCGCAACCACCCCCTCACCGCCGAGTCGCTCAACAACCTCGCCGTCACGCTGCACCATCTTGCCCGCCTTGACGAGGCGGCGGCAGCGTATCGCGAGTCGATCGAACGCATGCGCGAGGTGCCCGCTGTCGATCGTACGCACTTGGCGCGCTCGGCGACGAATCTGGCAGACATCGAACGACGCAACGGCAATCTCGCCCAGGCGCGCAATCTGCTCGACGAAGCGCTCGAGATTCAGCAGCAGCAGTCGGGCGAAGAGCCGCACCCGAGCCTGGCGACCACGCTCGCTTCGCTGGCGCAACTCGAGCACGAACTCGACAATCCCGCCGCTGCCGAGGATCACTGGCGGGAGGCGCTGCGAATCCGCCGCGCCGCCTTTCCCCGGCCGCATGCTACGATCGCGACGACGCTGGTCGGCTACGGGTCCTTTCTCGTCGATCGGCAGCGCCCCGCGGAGGCGCTTCCGCTGCTTCGCCAGGGATGCGATGAGTATGAAGCAGCCCTCCCCGCAGAGCACTGGCTGCGTGCGTACGCTCAGGTTGCGCTTGGCGTCTGCCTGACGCAATTGAGGCAGTTCGAGGCGGCGGAGCGCATCCTGCTCGAAGCGCTGCCGCTGCTCGAAGCTTCGCGGGGTACCGACTCCGAGGAGGCGACTCGTGCCCGCGCGGCCCTGCGAGAACTCTACGAGTTGTGGGAGAAGCCCCGGCAGGCCGAGCGTTTCACCTCGGACGGAGACTACGAATGATCGATGGGCCTTCTGACCTGCCCACCGAGGCCGCTCCAGACTCAACGCCGGAGGTCAGCGAGCAGGCGTTCGCGTTTCTCCTCAGCGGCGTGCTGCTGGTGGGTATCGCCCACCTGCTGGGGCGTCGCAGATCACTCAATTGCCAGCGGCTGTGCGAATGAATGCGATGGCTCTACCCTTCCTACTTCCTTGCCGCAATACTTGCATTGGAGATCGACGAAGTCTTCGATCTCGCCACCCCCGAACGCATCGGCTCATCCGTCCCGCGCACCTGCGGCGCCGCGTACTCG
>CAZZPX010000103.1:0-9076 GCA_964655955.1 uncultured Phycisphaerales bacterium
GCTGGAAATTCGCCAGGAAGCGGACATCACGCCGATCGATGCACTCGACATGGATGATCCCGAGCGCCCCGATCCGGATCGCCTGCTCGAGGAAGGCATCGACCCGCAGCTCGAGACCGCCCTGCTCTTGCTGCAGGCGCGCGTGCTGGCGAAGGAAGCCGGCCCGACAACGCTCGTGCAGCGCTGAGGCGCGAGCGGCAACGCACCACCCTCTGCTAAGCCCCGCCGACGCCGGCGGGGCTTTTTCGCGCGCCGGGAAAGACGATGTCCAATGACTGAACAAGAGACCTCGCGCCTCGCGGGTCTTTGACTTAGACACTCGTCATTAGGAATTAGTCATTCTCACTTCTGCTCTTCCCGCTACAGCAGCGGCAAGTCTGTCTGGCGGGCGCTCAGCCACTCAATGCCGTCGTGCCTCACCACGACCATCTCCTCGAGGCCGAGGTAGCCGCGGCGGCCGTCGACATTGTCGATCCCGAGTTCGAGCGTGAAGACCTGTCCGGCTTCGAGGGGGAAGCTGGGCGTCTCGCCGTAACGCTCCCACAGCGGGCCGAGGACCGCACCGCCGTCGTGCGCCGCCCGCCCTACCTCGTGTCCGGTGGCGTGCTGGTACTCCGGGAAGCCGGCGCTCGTGAGCGCCGCTCGCGCCGCAGCATCGACTTCATGCCCGCGCACGCCGGGCTTCATGACTGCTGCCGCAGCGTCGATGGCGCCGAGCACCGCTTGAAATGCCCGCATCACGCTCGGCGGCGGCTGCGTCTCGCCGTCCTCCGGCACGTACCAGCAGCGCTGCAGGTCCGAGCAATACGAGTCCTGGCGCACACCAAAATCGATGTGGAAGATGCCGCCCGGTGCGAGCGTGAGCGTGTCGGAAGGCAGGCCGTGCCCGACCATGGAGTTCGGCCCGGTGGTGACGATGGGACACATGGCAGCCTCCCACGACGTCTCCAGGCCGCGGCGTTTCACCTCGTCGTGCATGAGCTGCGCCACCGCCGCCTCCGTCACGCCGACCTTCGCGAATCTGGCGACCGCGGCGAAGATCTCGTCCGTCGTGGCGATGGCGGCGCGGATGCGTTCGAGTTCGCCCGACGTCTTCACGCCCCGCACACGGCGAATGATGCGCTCCGCGCTGATGAGGCGCTCGGCGAAGTCGGTGCCCTCCAGATGCTCCAGGAGAAGTTGGTGCATGCCGTGCGACAGGCCGTCCGCTTTCACGTCACTCAGCGAGTAGTTGATGGCGATCTGCTGCGGCTCGAGCCGCCGCAGCACGTCCAGCAGCGGCTGGCGCACGCCCTGCGTGTACGGAATCACCTCCCGCCAGGCGCCGGTCGACCACACCGCCTCATCCTCGTACTTACCCACGATCGCGATGCGCTCGCCGCGGCGCGTCATGATCAGCGCGCTCTGCCAGGTGAGCGGCTGGCCGAGGATGATGGGCAGGATCGGATCGCCCGTCTCCGTCGTCTCGCGCACGAACGTCAGCCAGGCGTCGATCTCGAGATCGCCGAGAACACGGATGGCTTGCTCGACCTTCTCTTGCACAATTGAGGACATCGCGGACTCCGGAATATCGAGGGATGCGCGACGATCAACGTCGAGCGCGGCGGCATTCTACTTCGTCGCCGCGGCCACCGGTATAGTGACGCCCGGATCGAGATCGGAGGAACCGCATGCTGCATCGGCGTCGACTGCTGTTCGTCTTCCTGTTTCTCGGGGTGGCCCTCCCGCGGCTGCTTCTCGCCCAGACGGAGCCAGATCTGCTCACGGTCGCGGAGACAAGCGACTTTCGCGCCACCTCCACCACAGCGCAGGTCTCGCGGCTTCTGCACGCGCTTGCACAGCGCAGCGATCTGCTGCACGTCATCGAGATCGGCAGGTCCAATGACGCGATGCCCCTCGAGGTCGCCATCGTCGCCGACCCGCCCATCGCTACGCCCGCCGAGGCGCACGACAGCGGCAGGATCGTGACGCTGCTCTACGGCAACATCCATGCCGGCGAAGTGTGTGGCAAGGAAGCGATCCTCATGCTGGCGCGCGAACTCGTCACCACGCCCGACCATCCGCTGCTCGACGATCATGTTCTCCTGCTGCTGCCCAACTACAACCCGGACGGCAACGATCGCATGAGCACCCACAACCGTCCCGGTCAGATCGGGCCGGAACTGGGGATGGGCGAGCGGCACAACGCGCAGGATCTCGATCTCAACCGCGACTTCACCAAGCTCGCTGCGCCCGAGACGCGCGCCCTCGTGAAGCTGCTGAGCGACTGGCAGCCGCACATCATGGCCGACACGCACACGACCAACGGCTCCTATCACCGCTACGAACTCACCTTTGACGGACCAGCGCACCCTTCCACCCACGCGCCGCTGCGCGACTTCGTCATGCGCGCCATGCTGCCGACCGTCTCGACGCGGCTGCGCGAGCGGACCGGCTACGCGACGTTCTTCTACGGCAACTTCGATCGCGAGCACACCGCCTGGTGGTCCTACGGGGCCGACCCACGCTACAGCGAGCCTTACATGGGCCTGCGACACCACATGGCGATCCTCAGCGAGGCTTACGCCTACGCCCCGTACAAGACGCGCGTGCTGGCAACGCTGGAGTTCATGCGCGAGATCCTGCGCTACGGGGCGGAGCAGAAAGCGAACGTGCTGCGGCTGTGTGAAGAGGCGCGGGCGGTGACCATCGAGCGCGGGCGCAACCCGCAACCGGATGACCTGGTGGCGCTGCGCACGCGCGCCGAGGCGCTGCCGGAGTTCGCGATCGTGGAAGGCTGGGAGATGCGACCGCCGGCGGAGGGTGAGCGCCGGCCGCAGCCGACCGATGTGCCGCGCGACTACCGCGTCGTGCACTGGGGCCGCTTCGAGGCGGCTGTCGCAGTGCCCCGCCCCTTCGCCTACGTCCTCGACGCCGACTGCCCGCAGGCGGTGCTCGAGAACTTGCGACAACACGGCATAGAGGTCGAGCCGTTCGCAGGCGAAGCGCGAGTGGAGACGTACAAGGTGACGGAGATCGAGCGGGCCGAGCGCGAGCATCAGGGCCACCGCGCTGTGAGCGTGGACGTGTGCGCCGAGATACGCGACGCCACCTTCGCTGACGGCGCCCATCTGGTTCGCACGGCTCAACCCCTGGGCACGCTGGCCGTCCTCTTGCTGGAGCCGCAGTCGACCGACGGCCTGACCCGCTGGGGCTATTTCGACGCGGTGCTCGAAGAAGGGGCCCTCTTTCCCGTGTGCCGCGTTCGCAGCCGTATCGACCTCGATTGAGACGTGGAGTGCGGCGAGCCGCGTTGCTTTGTGCCCCCCTTCGAGCGCTGCGCGAGGTTCGTGGGGTCAAGTCATGCGCCGGTCGCCGCGTTCTCGCCCGGCAGGAAGCAGGCGCGCCAGATGAAGATCGAACCGAGCACGAGCGCCACTCCGACCGCGATGTAGACCACGCCGAGGTAGTGCCGCGGGATGGGGCTGTGTCGCAGCGCCTGTCCCATGGCCATCATGAAAAGCGCCACCAGCCACATCTTCCAGGAGAAGAAGCCGGCCACGCACTTGCCGTCGCGCTGGCGAATCCTGCCGATGGCGCGACGGGCGGCCTTGCGCATCGCGGTCCGCGCCTTGAGGACGCCGAGCCCCAGCGCGAGCGCCAGTGCGAGGGCGATGTACATGAGATCCTGCCCCCACAGCCAGTTCGTCCCGAAGCTGAGCAGCATCACGCCGACCGCCGTCCAGGCGAACGCCGCCAGAAAGAGTTGCACGCGGTAGGAGGCGGAAGGCTTGAGTGTGGCGATCCAATCTGGCACGCGGCTGCTCCCAGCGGTCAGCGGGCTTATGATGGGGTCTGCAATAGCGGCGGAGCCGGTCGGCTGCGCCAATCTTAGCCCGCTGGCCACGCGACAGAGGAATTCCGCACTGATGCCACAGATCGATACGACAGCGCGCAGCAGATCCCAGGCCGCCTTCGAGCGGGCCCGCAAGGTGCTCGTGGGAGGCGTGAACAGCCCGGTGCGAGCCTTTCGGGCCGTGGGCGGCGAGCCGGTCTTTCTCAAGTCGGCCCAGGGCGCTTACGTCACCGATGTCGATGACAATCGCTACGTCGATCTCGTCGGCACCTGGGGGCCCGCCATTGTCGGACACACCCATCCGCAGGTCGTCGAGGCCGTGCAACACGCCGCCGCCAACGGACTGAGCTTCGGCGCCTGCTGCGAAGCGGAGGCGGAACTGGGTGAACTCATCCTCGGCGCTTTGCCCGGCATGGAGATGATCCGCTTCGTCAACTCCGGCACGGAAGCGACGATGAGCGCCCTGCGGCTCGTCCGGGCCATCACCGGGCGCAACAAGGTGATCAAATTCCTCGGCTGCTACCACGGGCACGTGGATTCGCTGCTCGTCGCGGCGGGGTCGGGAGCGGCGACGTTCGGCACGCCGGACTCCGCGGGCGTTCCCAAAGAGGTCGCCGCCGACACGCTGCTCGCGCCGTACAACGACCTCGCCGCCGTCGAGAAGATCTTCTCGGCGCATGGCGACGAGATCGCGGGCATCCTCGTCGAGCCCGTCGCCGGCAACATGAACTACGTCGAGCCCGCCGAGGGTTTCCTGCGCGGCCTGCGCAACCTTTGCGATCGCCACGGAGCGCTGCTCGTCTTCGATGAAGTCATGACCGGCTTCCGCGTCGCCTGGGGCGGCTACCAGGTGTGCTGCGGCATCCAGCCGGACGTCACGTGTCTTGGCAAGGTGGTCGGCGGGGGGCTGCCCGTCGCCGCCTACTGCGGGCCGAAGCGCATCATGGAGACCGTCAGCCCGCTCGGATCGATGTACCAGGCGGGGACGCTGAGCGGCAATCCGCTGGGCATGGCGTGTGGTATTGCAACCCTGAAACTCTGCCAGTCGAACGGCTTCTACGACAGGCTCGGCAAGACGACGCGCCGCCTCGCCGAGGGGTTGCGTGATGCGGCGAATGCTGCGGGCGTGCCGCTGCAGGCTGGCTCAACGGGCGGCATGCTCGGCGTCGCCTTCTCTAAGAAGCCCCTGACGAACTATGACGATGCCGCCGCCCAGGACCACGACGCCTTCAAGTCGTTCTTCCAGGCGATGCTGGACCGCGGTGTGTGGCTGCCACCCTCGAGCTACGAGGCGATGTTCGTCTCCGCCGCCCACGGCGATGAAGCGGTCGACGCCATCCTCAGCGCCGCCCGCGACAGCTTCCAGAGGATCGGCCGATGAAGCTTCGCCTCGGGACACGCGGCAGCGAACTCGCGCTCACGCAAGCCCGCTGGTTCTGTGACCGGCTCCGGGCAGCGCACGATGGGCTCGAGATCGAAGAAGTCATCATTAAGACGCACGGCGATCGGGTCCTGGACCGTCCCTTCGACGCGAGCTGGCCGATCGGCAGTTTCGTCGGCGAACTGGAGCGGGCCCTTGTCGACGAGCAGGTCGACTTCGCCGTGCACAGCTTCAAGGACTTGCCGACCAAGTCGTTGCCGGGACTGGTCATTGCAGCGGTGCCTGGACGCGAGGACGTCGAGGACGTGCTGATCACGGCGAAGCCCTGCGATCTCGAGGAGATCGGCGCGGGGTTCCGCATCGGCACGAGCAGCCCGCGCCGACAAGCCCAGTGGCGCCGCTTCGCGCCCGGCGTGGAACTCGTTCCCATCCGCGGCAACGTGCCCACGCGCATCGGCAAGCTCGAAGAGGGCCTGGACGGGGTGATCCTCGCCGCGGCGGGGCTCAACCGCCTCGGCATCACGCCGCCGCACGCTGCCAAACTTCCCGTCGAACACTTCCTGCCTTCGCCAGCCCAGGGAGCACTCGCCGTGCAGGTGCGGGCCGGCAGCGACGCTGAGAAGATCATCGCCGTCATGAACGACCCAACGGCCCGGCGCGGCGTGGAGGCGGAGCGGCAGTTTCTCGCGTCGGTCGACGCCGGCTGCCACACGCCCGTCGGTGCGCTCGCCGCGGTGCAGGGCGAGACGATCACGCTGCACGCGCAGCTCTTCAGCGACGACGGCTCGCGTCTCGCCGAGGGAAAGGAAGTCGGGCCGGATCCATACAAGCTTGGCGATCGGCTGGCGCGGCGGCTGCTCGATGAACTCGTGGTGTGATATGCGGCGCGTCTGGGTCACACGCGATGAAGACGAGAACGGGCCGCTCTGTTCTGCGCTGCGCGCAGCGCGGCTCATGCCTGTGCTCGAGCCGGTGATCGGGAGGCGCGTGGTGAACGAATGCTCGGATGAGGTCGCGGGGCTGGGGCCGGATGACTGGCTGGTGTTGACCAGCCCGTATGCAATCGAGGTGGTGGCGCGCGAGCCGGCACGGGTGCCGCGCGTCGCGGTAGTGGGCGAACCTTCGGCGCGGCGTGCACGGGAACTCGGCTTTCGCGTGGAGTTGGTGGGCGAGGGCACGGGCGAGAGCGTGTGGCAGGAACTCCTGCCGCGTGCGACGGGGCGGGCCATTTGTTTTCCGCGTTCATCGAAGGTGACGCCGCCGGATGCGCCGGTTGATGTTGAACTGACCAGCCCGGTCTTGTACGAGACGGCGGCGCGCGAGTTCGACCACGCTGTGCTCGAGCGCATCGACATCATCGCCGTCGCCAGCCCTTCCGCCGTCGAGGTGATCGGTGAACTTCTCCGCAGGCGACCCGTCGCCAGCATCGGCCCGGTCACCAGCGCCGCCGTGCGGGAGCACGGCGTCGAGCCCGCGCTCGAAGCGCTCGAGTCGACTTTTCCCGCGCTGGCGAAGGCGATCACCCGATTCGGGGGATTCAGCACTCCTGCAAGGTAGTTCGCGTTCGCAATCCGGGCATGGGGACTTCAGTCCCCACGCACATGTCTTCTGAACCCTAGAGCTTCGCCAGGGCGCGCACGCGATCTTCCGTGGGCGGGTGCGTGGCGAAGAGGTTCACCAGCGTCCGACCGGCGCCGGGGGAGAAGGGCTCGACGATGAACAGGTTGTTCTGCGCGGGATTCGGCTGCTGCAGCGGAATGCGCTGCGAATAGGCTTCGAGCTTCTGCAAGGCGCTCATCAAACCGTGCGGCGAGCCGGCGATGCTCGCGCCTTCGGCGTCGGCGGCGAACTCGCGCGAGCGGCTGATCATCGCCTTGATCACCGCCGCCCCCACCGCTGCCAGGATCACCATGCCGAGGACCGCGAGAGGATTGGCGCCTTCGTTACGCCCGCCGCCCAGGAAGAAGCCCCACTGCGCCAGGAAGGCCAGCACACCCGCGATCGTTGCCGAGATGCACGAGATCAGCGTATCGCGATGCTTCACGTGCGCCAGTTCATGCGCGATCACGCCCTCGAGTTCCTCGCGGTCGAGCAGGCGCAGGCAGCCTTCCGTCACGGCGACGGCCGCCTTTTTCGGCGAGCGCCCGGTGGCGAAGGCGTTGGGCGCCTGGTGCGGGCAGATGTAGACCTTGGGCATGGGCAGGTTGGCCCGCTGCCGCAGGCGGTCGACCATGCGATACAGCTCCGGCGCGCTGCGCTCGTCGACTTCCTGTCCGCGCATGGCCTTGAGGGCGATGGCATCTGAGAAGAAGAAGGCGACGAGGTTCATCGCCCCGCCGAGAATGAGGGCCATGATCATGCCCTGGGTGCCCCAGATACTGCCCACGCCGACGAAGAGAGCCATGAGCCCGGCGAGGAGCATGGCGGTCTTGACGTTGTTGTAGAAGATGCTCATTGGTCGTTCCTCCTGGTCGCGCGGGGAGCGCGCCCCGGTCGATGTGGGGTATCGATCGTAGGCCGGCCTCGTTTCGTGCGGCGACGGGCGGCCGGCAGCCGGTAGAGAGGCTTGCGAACGCCGTGCCATTTCGAGGACGGGCTGCCTGCCCGCCCGGCCGGCTCGCGCCTCGGCGTGGTGAGCCACCGCTGGCGTTCTCAGAGCGATTTCGGAAACGGTTCTTGACATTCGGAGGGCAGCGTGTACCCTCTCCGTATGGCTGCCATTGAGGCCAAACCCGCCCCCGCCGACGACTTCATCGTCGAGGCGCAACGTCTGCTTACCGAGATCCGCGATCTCTTTGACGCGGTGATTCAGGAGGCGTGTGGCCCGATATCCGGGGCCGCCGATGTGGCAGAGCGCCTGGGCGTACACCGCAAACTCGGCTGGCAGGTGTGGAAGGTGGCGTACGGCGACGAGCCGTTCCTCTCGGCCCGCTACATGCCCAGCCAGAAGGGCCTGGACACCTGGCTGGACGCCGCCGCCCGCTGTGAGGTCCCCGACGATCTGCTCCGCCGCGTCCGCGCTGCCGCTGGCGAATTCGATCGCCTGGTGGATCGCCACGCGGGCGATCGCGAGATGCTCGAGATGATGTTCGACTCCTGCGGCTCGCGCATTGACGAACAGGCGGATCTTCGCTGGCGCAAGCAGGCGTTCATCGGCAACAGCTACATCCTGGGCGTGCATGCCAAGGCGCAGGTGTCGACGGCCCTGCTGCTCCCCTCGGCGGAAGAGGACGGCTACATCGATCTGATCCGCCTGCACGGGCTGATCGCACTCGTGCGAACCCGTCCCGAGGTGCGCTGGCCCATCGCGCAGACCATCGTGCAGCGGGGGGACGAAGGCAGCGACGCTCCGCAGCGGCAGCCGCTCGACGACGAGGAGCCGGCCAGCGACGCCGCAGGCGTGCCACTGCTCCGCCGCTTCTCATCTGACCCGGCTCCCGCCGTGACGCGGCAGCAAGGTCAGAACGGTCTTGTCGAGGATCTGCTCGAGCCCGGACCGGTCGGCCAGCGCGGCGCGACGACCATCGTGACCGGCGAGATCATTCGCCGTATCGGCTCGAAGTATCGCGAGAAGGAGGGTGAGATCGCGCTCTTCGGCACGGGGGTGCGCACGCCGGTCGAGGTGCTCATCGTCGACCAGTTCGTGCATCGCGCGATCTTCGGCGAGGTGGAGCGGCGCCTCAAGGTCTTCAGCGAGCTGATTTCGCCCATCACGCGCGCCGAGCACGATCGCCTCGCCGTCGGCGAGACGGTGCAGCACCTGGGACGGGGCCTGGCGCGCATGCACGCCGCGGAGGTGACGCACTACGGTGAGATGCTGCGCTACGCCTTTGAGCGCAGCGGGCACGATCCGCTGGACT
>CAZZPX010000104.1:0-9073 GCA_964655955.1 uncultured Phycisphaerales bacterium
GCGCACGAGCACCGAAACGCTCCCCATCGCCGAGACCTTCGCCAGCATTCAGGGCGAAGGCAAGCTGACCGGCATGCCTTCCTGGTTTGCGCGCGTCGCGGGCTGCAATCTGCGCTGCTCCTGGTGCGACACGCCCTATACAAGCTGGTCGCCGCAGGGCACACAGCGCTCGCTCGCCGAACTCGCGGCGGAGGCGACGACGACGCGGCTGCGTCACGCGGTCCTCACCGGCGGCGAACCGATGCTCTTTCCCGAAATCGTCAGCCTCGTCAACAGCCTCGCCGCGGCGGGGATGCACATCACGATCGAGACGGCGGGGACGGTCGATCAGGATGTCGACGTCGACCTCATGAGCCTGAGTCCCAAACTCGCCAACTCAACGCCGACGAAGCGACAGGGCGGACGCTACGCGCAGCAGCACGAAGAGCGTCGCATTAACATTCCCGTGCTACAGCGGCTGATCGAGCGGGGGCGGGATGTACAGTTCAAGTTCGTCGTGCAATATCCCAGCGACATCCGCGAGATCGAGGCGATCATGAGCCAACTCACCGCCTGGAAGCCGGAAGACGTGCTCCTCATGCCCGAGGGGTCCAAAGACGAGCCCAGCGAGTCGCTCAAGAAGCTGCTGGTCAACGCCTGCCTGAAGCGCGGCTGGCGCTACTGCGACCGTCTGCACATTCGACTCTTCGGCAACACGCGCGGAACCTGAAGCGAGACGCCATGACTTACCGCATCTGCAAGATTTTCGAGATCGAAAGCGGGCACGTGCTCAGCAAACACCCCGATCGCTGCCGCTTCCCGCACGGCCACTCGCGCAGGATCGAAGTCGTCGTTTCCACTCAGGCGCTGGATGAGCACGAAATGGTCTGCGATTTCAAGACGCTCAAACTCGCCCTGGGTGAGTTTCTCGATCAGTTCGATCACGCCATGGCCGTGAACAGCGAGGATCCAGCGGCGGCAATGCTGCGGAACTTGAGCGAGCGCGTCGTCGTCTTCGAAAAGCAGGATCCGACGACTGAAGTTCTGGCAAAGCACATCTTCGACTATCTCGCGGCAGAGACGCAGGCCCGGCGCGAATACCGCTCCGGCCAGGGCGATGTCTACCGTTTCCCACCAGGCCTGATACTCGAGCGCGTGCGCGTCTGGGAGACGAGCACTTCCTGGGCCGAATACGGCGGGTGAGGGGCGCTGCGTTTCCCTAATTAACCACAGAGATCACGGAGAACACGGAGGGACGAATGGGATGAGAGGCGTGGAGGAGCGTGCCGACGATTCGACATTCGTCATTCTGGCTTCTCCCTCCGTGACCTCTGTGGTTGCACCTCTTCATCGGCGCGCGTTACGAACAGCAGCGACGATCTGCTCGGCGCGTTTCGCATCGGGCGGATTGGACCAGAGGCCGTCCCGCTTGTACCACGAGCCGACGATGAGGGCGTCGGCGTATTCATAGAGGTCGGCGACCGTATCTGGAGTGACACCAGAGCCGACAAGGACGGGAACGCTGGTTGCTTGCCGCACCGCCGCCAGATCCGCGGCGGCCGTTGGATGCCCCGTGGCGACGCCGGTGACGATGACTCCGTCCGCCCCGAAGAACGCCGCCGCCTTCGCTGTCTCGGCGATGTCGACATCGCTGGTGAGCGCGTGCGAACTGTGCTTTTTCTTGATGTCGGCGTAGATGGCTATTGTCTCCGCGCCGATCGCCTTGCGATAGCGCAAGAGCGCCCCCGCATCCGCCTCGTCGAGCAATCCTTCATCGGCAACGGAGGCGAAGACGAATCCCTCAACCCTGATGAACTGGCAACCCGCCGCCTGCGCCACGGCCAGCGCTGCGCGGTTCGCCCCGGCGAGAATCTGAATCCCCAGCGGCACGTCGATCGCCGCGCGCACGGCGCAGGCGACAGCCGTCATCGCCGCCACGATCTCCGGCCCGACCTCCCGCCGCAGGTACGGCACATCGTGCATGTTCTCCAGGATCAGCGCGTCGAAGCCGCAGTCGGCGAGCAACTTCGCCTCCGAAACCGCCTGCCGCGCGATTTCCTGCACTGATAGAAGCGCCCGCGGCGTCCCCGGCAGCGCCTGCACATGAATCATGCCGATCAGCGCCTTGTCGCGCCAGGGCGTCTTATGATGGCTTCCGCGCGGGTCGTTCTTCATCAGGCTCGCTCCTCCGCTGAAAGATCCGAGCGCTTCTGGGCGAACATGGCAAGGTCGCCGATCGAGCGGACGTGCAGGTCTCGCTGCGGGAAGGCGATCTCGATGTTCGCCTCGCGGAAGCGCTTCAAGATCGTCATGTGCATTTCGTGCTTCACCGCCAGGAAGTAGTCGATGTGCGAAATGAAGACGCGCAACTCGAAGTTCAGCGTGCTGTCGCCGAACCCGAGGAAGAGCGCCCGAGGCTTCGGATCCTTGAGCACAATGTCGCTCTGTTCGGCGATCTCCAGAAGCAGCGCGGTCACCTTGTCCACATCCGAGCCATAGCTCACGCCGACCGGCACGATCGCGCGCAGGACCGGGTCGGAAAGCGTCCAGTTGATCACGTCGCCGGTGATGAAGTTCTTGTTGGGTATGATGAGTTCCTTGCGATCCCAGTCGACGATGGTCGTGGCGCGCATGCGGATGCGCGTGACCGTGCCGTTCACCGATCCGATGGTGACTGTGTCGCCGACGCGGATCGGCCGCTCGCCCAGGATGATGAGGCCCGAGACAAAATTGGCGAAGATCTCCTGGAGCCCGAAGGCCAGTCCGAACGTCAGCGCCGCCGCCAGCCACTGCACCTTTGACCACGTGAACCCGACAAGCTGGAACGAGATGATGATGCCCACGATCGCGATGGCGTAGCGCAGCACGGTGCTGAGCGCGTAGCGGGCGCCCGCGTCAAGGGGCAGGCGCTGCAGGATGACGATCTCCACGAAGCCGGGCAGGTTGCGAAAGGCGATGATCGTGACGACGAGCACGATGAGTGACAACCCCACATCAGCGAGCGTGACCGTGTTGACGACGAACGCCTCGCCGGGAAGCGCCTCGGCCGCCGAGGACAGCGTCTGCGTCAGCGACTCGGTCAACGTGCCCGACGCGTCGGAGGGCGCTTCCTGCGCCGCTGGTGCGACCCCGTTCGGAGCCGCCAACGCCGCCTCGGCAGGCCCGTCCTGCCCCATCCCTGCCGCGGCGGGGGCGTGAATGACCGGATCGATCTCCCGCTCCAAACGTTCCACCACGCGCACCTGTGGCCAGATCTGCACGCGGTCGAGCATGCGCAGGGCCGGCAGCACATCCGCCCAGATGAGATACAGCCCGAGCACGACCACGACGCCCAGGGCGGCGCTGAACAGTTGGCGCGTCTGCGCGCTGATCGCGGGCAGGTCGAGTTTCTGCTCTTCGATGGTGAGCGCCCCTGCCTCGCCCTCGACCTCAATGTCAGGGCGCTCCGAGGCTTCCGCGGCGGCCTGGGCGCGGCGACGGCGGGCGTCTTCGATTGCGACCCTGCGGCGCGCCACGAAGAGCCAGCGCGTGAAGATCCCGTTGAAGAGCACCAACACCAGCGCGAGTAGGAGCGTCCCGTCGAGGCGCTGCTGCAACTGCAGCGCGGTGTAGTAGTACCCCAGCCAGGCGACGACGATCATGGCCAGCGGCAAACCCAGCAGGAGCGGATACCAGATATAGCGCAGGCGATTCATCCAGCCCGCCGGGTTGCGCTTCAGGAAGCCGACGAGCGCCGGGCTTGACGGACGAGCCACGCGGTGCACCAGCAGCGCCAGGGCTGCCAATCCCACGCTGAACGCCAGGCGTCCCAGCGAGGCATTGACATCTTCCTCAGCGAAGCGATCGAGCGCGATGGCGAGCACGATGGCTGGCACGACGACCGGCAGGAACCAGTGCAGATGCCGCCGCAAGTGCCTGACGGGCGCTTCCTCCCAGCGAAAATGCGCCAGGGCGAGACCGTCACGTCGCAGCGCCAGCCTCAGCACGAAGAGCGGATAGCTGAGCAGCGCCGCCAGCTCCAGTCCCGCGGCGACGCCCAGCGCCACTTCAGGCTGCTCGGTGGGCTGACGGAGCAGGCGGCCGATGCAGAACAGCGTGACCGGCAGCGGTGCTGCTGCCAGCAGCGTCAGCAGCAGGGCGTAGAGCGTGTAGAGGAGCTTGTCCGTGCGGTAGCTGGCGACGAGCTGCGCCTGCCGCCCGATGCGCCGCCTGCAGGCGGGGGCGATCAGCCAGACGAGCGACGTCAGCAGACCAAGCAGAACGAGCATCGGCAACTGTGCAAGGGCGAGCACGCCGCGGAGCGCCTCGCGCCAGGCGTGCGGATCGAGCAGCCAGCCGACCCCCCGCGCGAAGTCGCCGAGGCGGGGAATGCGGTCGCCGGCGATGCTGCGCACCCAGAGGATCTGCTCCTCGATGAAGTCGACGCAGGCATCCGTCGCCGCGAGCAAGTCCGTCGTCACGAGGTCATGAGCGGCCAGGCGCTCGAAGAGCGTGCGCAGGTCGGCGATCAGTTGATCCAGCAGATCGCGGCGGGCGACGGCGAGATTGCCGGCAATGGCGCGCACCTCGTCCAGGTCGGCCGGGTCGACGCTCCCGCCCATTCGCGTGAGCAGATCGTTGACGACCCCGTCGATGTCGCCCGCACCCAGCCGTTCCTCCTGGTACTCGACCAGCAGCGACTCCGTTTCCGCCATCTGCTCACGCGTCGCGCGGAGCTGTCGCTCGAGCAACTCGGGATCCGGCAGTGTGTCGTATTGCCGCCGCAGCAGCAGCCCCGTCGCCCGGTTTAGGCCCACCGCCTCCACCCGCCGCCAGATCGTTGCGAAATGATCCCGCAGCGCCGCCAGTTCCTTGCGATTGTCCGCGGTGCGCTCGGTTGTCCGCGCGATAAGGTCACTCAGTCCCTTGGGACCGGTGCGCTGCGCAGCCAGCACCTCATTGCGGGCCGCAAACTCCTGCAGCACCTCGTGCTGTCGGGCCGCCTCCAGGCGCAGCTTCTTCGCCTCGCGCGCCGCCTGCGCCGCATCGGCCTCGCGGCGGCGCGTGACCAGGTCCTGCCAGGCAGCGGCCCGCTTCTCCGCCTGCGCGACGCGCCGCACGGCGCGATCCTGCCGGGCCGGGAACAGGTCCACGCGCGCGTCATAGCTCTTCGCCTCGGCCCGCAGTGTCGCGATCTCCTGCGTAAGCACTTGTCGGCGTGAGCGCAGTTGCAGTTGGCGCGCCTGTGTGAGCGCCTGGGCTTCACCGGACGGCGGCGGGGCCTGCAGTGCCTGGGTCGCCGCCTCGAGTTGCTGGTTCAAGGCGGCAAGCTGATGCGCGATGGCGCTGCTGCGCTCGCCGCGGCGGCCCGCCTCAGCGTGCAGATCCTGCGCCGCCCTTCGCGCCGACTCGAGCTGCGACGCCGCCTCAGCCGCCAGGCTCTCCAACCGCTCGAGCGTGGCGCCCTCGGGAACTTCGATCCGCACGGAATCCGCAGCTTCAGCCAATTCCGCACGGATCGAGGCGAGCAGCCCCGGCGCTTCCTCGGCGGCGCGTATGTACTCCGCCTCCAGCGCGGCGAGTTCCGCCGTCCGTCGCACGTTCTCCGCCGCCTTGTCGAGCGCCGCCGCGACCGCCTCGCGCGCCGCCGGGTCAAGTGCCGCATCCCCCTCCGCCGCAGCCCGAGCCTGCGTGATCTGCTCGACAGTCACCGGCGCCGTCGTCGGCGGGATCGGCTCGCCGGGTTGCGCCTGCGCGACCGCCAGCGCGCAGAGCAGAACGCCATACGTCAGCACCGCGGCGAGGAAGGGGCGTCGCATGGCGGGATTATACGAAACGGCCTGTCCCGAGCGGCCGGCGCAACCTCCAGCGACCGGCCGGTCTCACCAAGCCGGGGCGTGCTCAGTCGTACTGCGTCTTCGGCGCCGGCAGGATCTCCAGCGTCGTCTCGCCGCGCAGATCCCCGCGCGTGACGATCACCGTGTATGTTCCCGCGGCGACGAACTCGGGGTGCCGGTAGGGGTTGCCGATCCGCTGCTTGGGGGCAGGCTGCAGATCCCAGACGACGCGATTCAAGCCGGGACGATTCGTGCCGGCGATCTCGCACAGCGTGTGGCCAGCGTCGTTCTTGATCCTGACCTTGACCGGCTCGTCGTCGTAGTCGCGCAGCCAGTAGGTGATGATGCCGCCCATGGGGGGGTTCTCCGCCGCGAAAATCTGGTCGCCCCACAGTCCATCCTGCATGAGGAAATACTTCGGCCTGGCGGGGCGCGGCTGGAAGACGAAGAGCGGCGAGTCGACCACCTCCTGCGTGAGCTGCGACAGCGGCGCCGCATCGTCGAGGATCCACACGGACCTGCCGTGCGTGCCGATCACCAGATCGTGTTCGCGCGGATGAACCTGGATGTCATCGACGGCGACGCTGGGCAGCGACTCGGTATTGAGCTTGAGCCAGCTCTCGCCGCCGTCCACGGTGAAGTGGATCGCTCGCTCCGTGCCCACGTAGAGCACAGCGGGATGGTCGAGGTCTTCGCGCACGACCTTCGGCGGCGCACCGTCCGGCAGATCGCCCGCGATCGAGGTCCACGTCGCGCCCAGGTCTGTCGTCTTGAGCAGGATCGGCGTGAAGACGTCGCTGCGATGACCGTCGATTGCGACGTACGCCGTCTCTCGCTCGTGATGCGACGGCTCGATCTTGGACACGTAGAGGCGACCGACTGCAGCGGGCGTGACGTCGCGCCAGGTGTCGCCGTCGTTGGTGGTGATGTGGATGCGCCCGTCGTCCGTTCCCGCCCAGAGCAGGCCCGGCGCAAGAGGCGACTCGGCCAGCGAGACGACCGTGCCCGCCGTCTCCGCTTCCGATCCCACCGCCATGATGATCTCAGGATCGCGCGTGGAGAGATCGCCGCTGATGCGCCGCCAGCGCTCGCCGCGATTCGTGAGTTTGTAGACGCAGTTGCCGCCAAGGTAGAGCGTGGTCGGCTCGTGCGGCGAGATCAGGAACGGTGCGTTCCAGTTGAAGCGCAGCCGCTCTTCGCCCTCCTTTGCCGCGGGCTGAATGCTGTATCCCTTGCCGGCGTCGAGATGGATGCGCGCAATTTCCCCGCCCTGCGATTCGGCATAGACGATGTCCGAATCGAGCGGGTCGAAGGCGACGTGGAAGCCGTCGCCCCACCAGAGCGCGTGCCAGTCGGCGTTGGTGATGGCGCCGCTGCGTCCCATGTAGTCTCCATCCGCCTGGCGGATCGAGGCGCTGGGGCCGTACCAGCTGCCGTTGTCCTGCAGGCCGCCGCCGACGCGGTAAGGATCGCTCATGTCGATCGCAACGTTATAGAATTGTCCCACTGCCATATTGTTATGGAAGCGCCAGTGTTCGCCTTTGTCATGCGAAGTATACAGGCCGCCGTCCGTGCCGATGAAGAGATGCTCCGGATCGTCGGGATTGATGCGCATGGCGTGGAAGTCGACGTGCGGCACGGTGGCGAGCCCGGCCCGGAAGTTCCTCCCGCCATCATCGGAAACGTAAAGCTGCCAGCCCAGGAGATAGATGCGCTGATCGTCGTCAGGGGCGATGCGAACGCGGGAGAAATAGAACGCGCGCGGGTTGAAGTCGCTCGTGCGTGTCCACGTCTCACCGTGATCCTCGCTGCGAAAGACTCCGCCTTCCCGCTGGAAATTCGACCAGGTGCTGGCAAACCAGCCGCCTTCACTGGATTCGACGACGGCGTAGACGATGCGCGGATCCTCGGCATGGACATCCAGGCCGATCCGGCCGGTCCGCGCCGGCAGCCCGTTCGTCAGCTTCGTCCAGGTCGCGCCCGCATCGTCGCTGCGATAGATGCCGCCCTCGGGCCCGCCGCTCCGGAAGCTGCCGATGCTGCGCCGGCGGGCGTACATGGCTGCATACAGGCGCTGCGGGTTGCGCGGGTCGATCACGACGTCGCCCGCGCCGGTGTTCTCATCGATATAAAGTACTCTCTCCCACGTCTCGCCGCCGTCGCTCGTCTTGTAGACGCCGCGCTCCTCGTTCGCGCCCCAGAGGTGCCCCAGCGCCGCGATGTAGCAGGTGTCCGGATCGCGGGGATGCACGGCGAGTGCGGGAATATCGTGCGTCTCCTCCAGGCCGAGATGCGTGAACGACTCACCCCCATCGGTGGAGCGGTATACGCCGTGGCCCCAGCTCGAGCTGTTGCGGCTGTTGCCTTCGCCTGTGCCGACCCAGATGATCTTCGCCTTGCCTTGCGCTGCGAGATCGTCAGCGGATGCCGCTTGTGCGCGTTCGCTCTCGCTCCACCCCGCCCAGTCCGCCGGCGCATCACAGAGCGCGAGCGATCCGATCGACGCCGTCTCGTACTCGTCGAAAATCGGCTTGAAGGTGATGCCCGCGTTGGTGGTCTTCCACACGCCGCCCGTGGCGTAGCCGATGAGAAAGGTCTTCGGATCAGCGGGCGCCAGGGCGATATCGGCGACGCGGCCGCCCATGTTCGCCGGGCCGATGCTGCGCCATTTCAGGGCGTCGAGATCCTCTGGCAGTAGCACTCTCGCTGCGGCTCGCTTGTCCGCGGCGCCCGCCTGCGCCAGCGCACGGGCGCTCTCGCCTGCGACGAGCCCGATAAGAACGATCATTGCTGGCACAAAGCAAGTGAAGGGGCGCATCTCTCTCATACCTGGTCTCCAGTCTCTGCCCGCATGATCGGCGGTTCGCCGCACCGGCGCTCGCGCAAAATCCCTGGCAGGCACGGGTTGTACTGCAGAATAGGCAGAAAGCTGCGGCCGGGCGCGCGTCCCGGGCCGCGC
The DNA here is from genome assembly GCA_964655955.1 of uncultured Phycisphaerales bacterium. Lineage (GTDB taxonomy): Bacteria > Planctomycetota > Phycisphaerae > Phycisphaerales > JAGLTS01 > CAZZPX01. The sequence goes on from CAZZPX010000104.1 coordinate 8,755, forward strand.
CCGGGGGCACTGCGAGGTAAGACGCTGTTGCCGGCGCGCGTGTCGCTACGATTGCTGCATGCAACGACGAACCGACGAAGGCGTCATCATCGCCTGCGACTTCACCGGCCTTGATTGGGACGAGCAGGTTCCCATGATCGAAGGCAGACTCGGCGCGGTGATCAGCCTGTCGGCGCTGGCGCGTGCGATCGAAGAAGCGGAGGCATTGACGACGAGCGCCCCCTGCACGATGTGTCGCGAGATGATCGATCCGCCGACGCGCGCCTGGTCGCACCCGGATCCGCCCCCGAGCGCGAATGCGGAAGCGCTGATCTGCTGG
>CAZZPX010000105.1:0-9067 GCA_964655955.1 uncultured Phycisphaerales bacterium
CCAGTCCCCCGAACGGGTGCGGCCGGCCCGAACGCTCGACGTCCTGGAGCGTCTTTGGACCGGGCGAAATCCTGCAAATGGCGGTGGGCCCCCCGCCGCTCTTTGTCGATCTTGCCTACACTCCCTCGTTCCAGTCCCGGATGACGTGGCCGTTTCTGGACCGGACGGGCGGCAAATCCACGATCGGGCGGGCCCCCGCCGCGCCGCCCCCCGCTCACACCCACCCTTCTTGACGCACGCAGCCAGCGGATGGACGCACGGACGACGGAGCATGGATACGGCATGACGGTGATGCAGAAGGAAAAGGCCTCAGCCAGCAAGTCGATCCCCGCGGAGATGCGCCTGCGCTGGCTGCGCGACATGGCGCTCATCCGCGAGTTCGAACTGCGCACCATGCAGTCCTACCAGGAGGCGCTGATCGGGGGCTTCTGCCACGTCTACAACGGCCAGGAGGCCGTCGCCGTCGGCTGCACCGCCGCCGTCAAGCCCGACGACCCCATCATCACCGCCTACCGCGACCACGGGCACGCCCTGGCGCGGGGAATGGAGCCCAGGTACGTCATGGCGGAGATGTTCGGGCGGATCGGCGGCTGCTCCAAGGGCAAGGGCGGCTCCATGCACATGTTCGACGCGAGCAAGCACTTCTACGGCGGGCACGGCATCGTGGGCGGGCACGTGCCGGTCGGCGTCGGCCTCGCCTTCGCCGTCAAGTACGAGCGTGAAGTGCTCAAACAGGGCGAGAAGCGCGTGTCGCTGACGTTTCTCGGCGACGGGGCGCTGAACCAGGGCGCCTTTCACGAGGCGATGAACCTCGCCGCCCTCTTTCAGTTGCCCGCCATCATCGTCGTCGAGAACAACCAGTACGCCATGGGCACCCACATCGCCCGGGGCACGTCCAACGCCGACGATCTCTCCAGCAAGTCCGCCGCCTACGGCATCCCGGCGTGGGAGGTGGACGGCATGGATGTGGTCAAGGTGTACGCGCAGATGAAGCAGGTGGTGGACCAGTGCCGGGACAAGCAGGAGCCCGCCTTCGTGGTGATGCACACGTATCGCTACAAGGGCCACTCGATGTCCGACCCGCAGAAGTATCGCACGAAGGAGGAGCTGGGCGAGTTCGAGGAGCGCGACCCCATCCGCGTCCTCGCCGAGCAGCTTCGCGAGGAGAACATCCTCGACGATGACGGCTTCAAGAAGCTGCAGAAGTCGGTGCGCGAGGAGGTGCGGGCGGCGGTGCGCTGGGCGCAGGAGTCGCCCGAGCCGGACGTCGAGGCGGAGTTGTATGCCGACGTCTATGCCGAACCCTTCGGCCCGTACAAGACCAGCCCCAAGCCCGAGATCCTGGCGGACGACGAGCAGGACTGAAGCGCATGGCGACACGCTCGCGGGGGAAGCGAGGACAGACGATGCGTGAGATTCAGTTTCGAGAAGCCCTGCGCGAAGCGATGAGCGAAGAGATGCGCCGAGATGAGCGCGTCTTTCTCATCGGCGAGGAAGTGGCGCAGTACAACGGCGCCTACAAGGTCAGCCAGGGCATGCTCGACGAGTTCGGCCCCAGGCGCGTGATCGACACGCCCATCTCCGAGAACGGCTTCGCCGGGCTCGGCATCGGGGCGGCGATGATGGGCCTGCGCCCCATCGTCGAGTTCATGAGCTGGTCGTTCAGCCTGGTGGCGGCGGACCAGATCCTCAACAACGCGCCGAAGATGATGTACATGTCGGGCGGGCAATTCACAGTGCCCATCGTCTTTCGCGGCAACGACGGCGCGGGCGGGCAGCTTGGCTCCACGCACTCCTGGTGCGTCGAGAGCCTCTACGCCAACGTGCCGGGCCTGAAGATGGCGATTCCTTCGACGCCCTACGACGCCAAGGGCCTGCTCAAGACGGCCGTCCGCCTGGAGGATCCGGTCTTCTTCCTCGAGTCCGAGCGCATGCTCAACAACCGCGGCCCCGTGCCGGATGATGAGTACACCATTCCCTTCGGCGAGGCGGACATCAAGCGCGAAGGGACGGACTGCACGGTGGTCAGCTTCGGCCGGCCCGTTCATTTCTGCCAGGAGGCGGCGCAGGAGCTTGAGAAGGACGGCATCGACATCGAGGTAGTCGACGGCCGGACCATTCGCCCGCTCGACATCGAGACGATTGTCAAAAGCGTGCGCAAGACGAACTACTGCGTGGTGGTGGACCAGTCGTGGCCCTTCGCATCGATCGCCAGCGAAGTGGCGGCGCAGGTCTACGAGAGCGCGTTTGACGACCTGGACAACTCGGTGATCCGCGTCAACGCCGACGACGTGCCCGCGCCCTACGCGGGCAGCCTGGAGCAGGCGATGCTGCCCAACGTGGGCAAGATCGTGCGGGCGGTGAAAGCGGTGACGTACAACGCCTGAGGGCGACGCGGAAACAGGCAAGCGCGGCGAGCGCCGCGACGGAGCGAGAGCCATGCCGATCGAAATCAAGATGCCCCGGCTTTCCGACACGATGGAAGAAGGGACGCTGATCAAGTGGCATGTCAAGCAGGGCCAGAAGGTCGAGCCGGATGAAGTCCTCGCCGAGGTCGAGACCGACAAGGCGATGATGGAGATGCCCACCTACGACGCCGGTGAGGTGGCGGCCCTGCTGGTGGAGGAGGGGCAGACGGTCGGCGTGGGGACGGTCCTGGCCGTGCTCGCCGGTGAGGGGGAAACGGCTTCCGAGATCGCCTCGCAATACCAGAACGGCAGCGCCAAGGGCAGCGACGAGCAGGCGGATGAAGACGACGCCGACGCCGAAGAGCGCGAGCGGACGCCGCAGCGGCGGCGCGACGACGCCAGGCAGCCACGCCGCGAGCGGGAGGAGTTGGCGACGCCTCGGCGCGAAGGCCGGGCCGCCGCCAGCCCCCTGGTGCGCCGCCTCGCCGAAGAGCACGGGCTGGATCTGTCGGACATTGACGGCTCGGGTCCCGGGGGGCGCATCGTCAAGCGGGACATCATGGATCGCATCGAGGGCAGGACGCCGTCGCCTCGTGATGCAGGCGCGCCGACCAGGCGCCCGACGTCGCAGGCGCCCAGCGCCGCGCCCGCCGCCATCGCCCAGCCGTCCACGCAGCTTGGCGAAAAGATCCCCATGTCGACGATGCGGCAGACGATCGCCCGCCGCCTCGTCGAGTCCAAGACGACCATTCCGCACTACCAGGTGACGGCCCACATCAACGCCGAGCCGCTGCTCGAGCTGCGCCGACAGATCAACGAGGGGCTCGAAGAAGAAGATGTGAAGTTGTCGGTGAACGACTTCCTGGTGCGGGCCTGCGCCGTGGCGATTCATCGGCATCCGCTCTTCAACGCCCGCTGGAACGGAGATTCGATCATCGTTCAGGAGCAGGTGAACATCGGCGTGGCGATCGCGCTGCCCGCCGAGCGCGGCGGGGGACTGGTCGTGGCGACGCTGTACGACGCCGACCGCATGCCCCTGCGCGAACTCTCCGAGGAAACCAGGCGCCTCGCCGAGAAGGCGCGCACGAAGGGGCTCAGCGTCGAGGAACTCTCCGGCGCGACCTTCACCATCTCCAACATGGGGATGTACGACGTCGACGAGTTCAACGCCATCATCAATCCGCCCAATGTGGCGATCCTGGCGGTGAGCGCCGCGCGGGAGACGCCGGTCGTGCGCGACGGGCAGATCGTCGTGGGCAAGCAGATGAGTTGCGTCCTGAGCAACGATCACCGCGTCATCGACGGCGCGACCGCGGCGGAATTCCTCCAGACGCTCAAGCACATCCTCGAACATCCCGGCTCGATGCTCGTCTGAGCCGCCCGCAGCTTTCTGATGCAATCACAGAGCGCGCCGCCAGCGGCGGCGGCCCTACGCCTGCAGCGCGTACAGGTGATCGGGGTGGTCGTACCACTCGAACATGATTTCGCGCTCGAAGCGCATGCCGAGCTTCTCGACGAGGCGCACGGAGCTGGCGTTGGCCGGATCGACGAAGGCGATGAGGCGGTTCACCATCAAGGTCTCGATGGCGAGATGGTGCACAGCGCGAAGCGCTTCCGTGGCGTAGCCGCGCCCCCACTGGTTGCGGGCCAGGCGAACGCCGATCTCCGCTTCGCCATCCTGACAGCGATCTGGAAACCTGCTCAGGCCGCAGTACCCGATTGTCGCGCGCGTCGTCTTGAGCGCCAGGGCCCACATGCCAAACCCCCACTGGGCGTAATGCGTCTCGACGTAGTCGCGGATCCACCGGCGCACCTGCTCGGACGTCTGCACGCCGTCACTGAAGCGCATGACCGCCGGGTCGCAGAGGACGCGTTCGAGCGCCGAGGCGTCCGTGGGGCGGAGGCGGCGCAGCAGAAGCCGGTCTGTCTCGGCGACGATCATGCCGCGAGCCTACCGGAGAGGCGATGTGCTGGAGAGGCTCCCGAGCCGCCGCCCTGCCTGCTTCACGCGGCCCGGGCGTGCTCGTCTTCAACGGGTTCGGCCACGAGGACTTCCTCCGAGGGCACGACCGCCGCCTGCGTCATTTCCATTGCCCGCGGATCGTCGTCATCGAGCACCTCGACCTCGCCGAGTTCCTCTTCGTCGTAGGGGATGAGTCCTTCGCGCTGGGCCAGTCGCCGTTGCATCGCGCGACGCAGTTCGTGCGAGCGCACGCGCAGGTCGTGGATCCCCTGCTCCTGCTCGACCCAGGTGGCGAGCACGCGCAGCGCCCCGAGCACGGCGAGGGCGCAGATCGCCGCCACCAGGACCAGGGCGGGCATACCGAGATTGACGGCCAGCGTGAGGGGCATGGACTTCTCTTCGGCGGATGATCGGACCGACTTGACCGGGGTCTCGCTCACCGGCCGCCGTGCTACAATCCGGGCGTGGGCATCACCCGACTTACCGCCGCACTGCTCGTTCTGCTGGGCTCACTGGCCGCGGTGCAAGCGCAGCCTGAGGCTGTGGATGCGCCGCGGAGCGAGGTGAGCATCTCCGTCGAGCAGCGCGGCGTGGGGAACACCTTTCGCCCGGGAAGCTGGGCGGGGCTGCAGGTCCGCCTCGACTACGCCGGCGACGAACCCAGGCCCGCGGTGGTCGTCTGGCGCCTTCCCGATGCGGACGGCGATATCGTGCTTTGGCGCAGAACCATCACGCTGAATCCCGGCGCGACGCGCGCCACGACCGTCTGGCTCTACGCGGACCTGTCGCTGCGCACCGACGTCAACTCGCTCAGCTACGTCGAGGTGTACGAAGCGCTCGAACCGGCTGCGGGCACGACCCTGCCGCGCCTCGGCGAGAGCCGCGCGATCCTGCGCGTCACGCCCGGCGCCGTCGCGCAGCAGCGCCCGGACATGATCGCCATCGCCGACACCGCCGCCGTCGGCCTCGACGACTACAGCAGCGCCACCTCGCTGTACGACGACTTCCTGCCGACGGGCCACGCGCTGACCGCGCTGGTGACGGGCGTGCGGCCGGAGACCATCCCTGACCGCTGGATGGGACTCGATCAGTTCAGCACCTTCATCTGGGGCCCCCGGCCGGACCTGTCGCCGGGGCGGCTCAGCGACGACCAGGCGGCGGCGATCCGCGAGTGGGTGCTGCGCGGCGGGCACTTCATCGTCATCCTGCCCCGCGTCGCCGACATCTGGACGGCCCGCACCGGTGAGAATCCCCTGGATCAACTTCTGCCCTCGGCGAGCGACGTGCGCGTCACGCCGGTCGAGGAGGCGCCTGCTTCCCTGATCGGCCACCTCGTGACCGACGACAAGGAGCGCGCCCGCCTGACCGGCACGCTGCACCTCTTCACGTTCTCCGGCCCGGGGCTGGACCTGGCGCGCCCGGGCGAAGCGGTGCGGCCCGCAGAGACCGTCCCCCTGATGTCGGATCGTCTCGGCCGGCACGTCGCCATCCAGCGGGCCTACGGGACGGGCGTGGTGACGGTGATCGGCGTCGATCTCGAGGCGGATGCACTGCGGGCTTTGGATCTGCCCAATACGGATGTCTTCTGGAATCGCGTCCTGGGACGGCGCTACCACGCGCCCACGCTGCGCGAGCGCGAGCAGATGGCCCAGGCCGAACCGCCCGTGAACTGGCGACGCGGCCGCGATCCCCTCTTCCTGGACGAAGACGTCGCGGGGCTGATCGCGCAGTCGGGCTCGGCGGCGGCGGGACTGCTGCTGGCGGTGCTCGTGTTCGCCGCCTACTGGCTTGTCGCCGGGCCGGGGGCCTGGGCCGCACTGCGCTACCGGAAGCGGCAGCGCCACGCCTGGCTCGCCTTCCTCGCCGCGGCTGGTCTGTTCACCGCCGTCAGTTGGGTTGGCGCCACGATTCTCAAGCCGCGCGGCATCCCCACGCGCCACTTCACCGTCGTCACCGCCGTCTCCGGCCAGGATCTGCAATCGGCGTCGACCTTCTTCGGCTCGCTCCTGCCCGAGTACGGCAGCAGTGAAATCCAGATCGCGGACGACGACTCGCCCTGGCACTCGGCGCTCTCCTCGTTCGAGCACCCGAGGCAGCCGGGCCAGCCCTTCCCCGACCCGCGCGAGTACCAGATCGAGGCGGACGATCCCTACCGCGCCCTCGTGCCCACGCGCGCCACGGCGAAGCAGATGAAAGGCCGCTGGCTCGGGCAACTCGAGAGCCCCTGGGGCCTGCCCTACGCGCCGAGCAACATCCGCGTCACCGACCCGACCGACCCGAATCGAACCTCCGTCCTGGAAGGCACGCTGCGGCACAGCTTTCCCCGCGCGCCGGATCGGCTCACACTCATCTACGTCAGCGGCGAGGCGCCTTTCCAGTCGGACCGCGACCGCGTCCAGCCGCTCACCGAGCGGGCGCGACTGCTCGTCGAAGGGCTGACCTGGACGAGAAGCGCCCGCTGGGCCGCAGGCGATGCGCTTGATCTGAGCGAACTGCAACTCGCGCAAAGTGATCCGGTCGAGGAATACCTGGACTCGCGCAACGCCCGCGACGATGGCGTGGCGCTGGCCTTGTACCACCACGCCCTGCCGCCGAACTACGCGGTGCAGTCCGGGATCGGTGGCCGCGACGACCCGGTGCTGCGCAAGCGCCTGCTGTACAGCGCCGACGTGAGCCACTGGCTCACCCGGCCCTGCCTGATCGTAGTGGCGACCTTCGACGAGGCGCCCTGTCCCGTGCCGCTGACTATCGACGACGAGCCGGCCCGTTCGGTCGGCGAAGTGCAGTTCCGCTGGGTGTATCCGCTGCCGCACACGCCGCGCACCGGCGCCAGCGCGGCCCCGTGACCGCCGACGCCACGTTCCGCCTTTCCGGTTCAGAAGGACTCGCGCCATGGCCATGATCGAGACCGTCAACCTCACCAAGAAATACGGTGAGCTGACCGCGCTGAACAACCTGAACCTGACCATCAACGAGGGCGACTGCTACGGCTTCATCGGACCCAACGGGGCCGGCAAGACCACCACCATCAAGATCCTCGCCACACTGCTCAAGCCCACCTGGGGCGAGGCGCGCATCGACGGCAAGGTCATCGGCTACCAGAACCGCGAGATTCGGCCGCGCATCGGCTACGTCCCCGACTTCATGGGGGCGTACGAAGACATGGTCGTCCAGGAGTACCTCGAGTTCTTCGCCGCCGCCTACAACATCAACGGCAAGCAGCGCGTGCAGGTCGTCAACGATGTGCTCGAACTGACCGACCTCGGCTACAAGCGCGACGCGGAGGTCAACTCCCTCTCGCGCGGCATGCAGCAGCGCCTCAGCGTCGCGCGCGTGCTCCTGCACGATCCCAAGGTGCTGCTCATGGACGAGCCGGCGTCCGGCCTGGACCCGCGGGCGCGCGTCGAGATCCGCGAGTTGCTCAAAGAGCTGCGCCGCATGGGCAAAACGATCCTCATCAGCTCGCACATCCTGCACGAGCTGGCCGAGCTGTGTAACGTCGTGGGCATCATCGAGCAGGGCGAACTCATCTTCAGCGGCCCGGTCGGCGAAATCGTGACCCGCGCCCGCATGGGCCGCGTCGTGCACGTCGCCGTCGAGGAGCGCACCGACCAGGCGGTGGAACTGCTCAAGAAGGTGCCCGGCATCGTCAAAGTGGCGCTGACACAGGAAGATCGGGGACTCATCATTCACTGCACCATCGACGAGAAGACGGGGATTGCGCTGAGCGACATTCCCAGCCGGCTGATCACCGCCGGTTTTCGCGTCACCCAGATGAACGAGGAGAAGATCAACCTGGAGACGGCGTTCATGCGCCTGACGCGCGGGTTGGTGCAGTAGGAAAGGGAAAGTGAATTGGGGTGGTGCGCTCTTGGGGGGTTGGGCGCACAGTGATAAGGCAGGGGGCGGAGGCGACCCGCGAGCCGCAGTCCCCGGGGGCGGTCGCCCACCTGCCATAAACTCGCCGCGCGCTGCGCGGGCAGGCCACACGCTCTGCTTCGTTCCCGATACACTCACCGTTCCACTCTGCTTCAGGAGTTGAGCCATGCTCGACGGCGAACTGCTGGCGCTTTGCGTGACGGCTGCTTCCATCGGAACGCTGCACACGCTCATCGGACCTGACCACTACATCCCCTTCATCGCCATGTCCAAGGCGCGCGGCTGGTCGCTCACGAAGACCACAGCGATCACCGCCGTGTGCGGCGTCGGACATGTGCTCAGCTCCATACTTGTGGGCGCGCTCGGCCTGGCGCTTGGCTGGGCGCTGTCAGGACTCGAGTGGTTCGAGGGCGCCCGGGGCGGCGTCGCCGGCTGGCTGCTCCTCGGCTTCGGCGTCGCCTACATGCTCTGGGGCGTTCGCCGGGCCATTCGCGGCAAGGTGCACACGCACCGCCACCGTCACGCGAACGGCACGGTGCACAGCCACGCGCACGACCACACCGGCGACCACACCCACGTGCACGACCCCCACGAGTTGCGCGCGGGCGCACCGGGCGCTGCTGCGTCGGCGACGGCCGTCTCCATTACCCCCTGGATCCTCTTCACGATCTTCGTCTTCGGCCCCTGCGAGCCGCTCATCCCGATCCTGATGTACCCGGCGGCCAAGGCGAGCGCCTGGGGCGTGGCGCTGGTCGCATCGGTCTTCGCGGTCTGCACCATCGCCACGATGCTCGCCTGCGTGCTCGTCGGCTCGTTT
>CAZZPX010000106.1:0-8886 GCA_964655955.1 uncultured Phycisphaerales bacterium
ACCCCGCGCATTCATGATCTTTTCATGCAGAAATGCGGCCCCATCCTGCGACGATTTCATTACGAGCCGTAGACCGACCGGGCAGGCGCTCGGCGCCGCGGAGGCGCTATTTCAGTTCAAGCACGGGCCAGTTGTTCCAAGTGCCTCTCTCGCTGACGTCGACGAAGCCGGCGAGGTGCGCGAGCGTCTCAATCGCGCCGCGACTGAAGTGATATTTGTACATCACGCGCGAGAGGAGAGCCGCGGGAAACGACAGCGGCGCTGCCGGATCGTCGAAGATGGGTTCGCAGAGAACAAGCGATCCGTTGGGGCGCAGGGCTTGCTTCATGAGCCGTAGCGTTCGGGCGGGGTCCGCGACGCGGCCGAGATAGTCGATGCACAGCAGGACGTCAGCCGACTCTGCGTCAAGCTCATCGCAGCCGCCCGGGCGCACCGGCGCGCTCAACTGCGCGCTCGCGCGCTCGCTGAGCCGATGGTTGATCTCAAGGCCGGTGACGGACACGCCGCGTTGTTCGAGCCTCTCCAGCAGCCGCCCCGCCCCGCAGCCGATCTGGAAGACGTGGCCCCCCGAGCGCGCCGCAGGGCCGTTGACGACCGCATTGATGATCGCTGCATAGTCCGGCTCCCCCGGCGCATCGTCGAGACGAGCGATTCCCGGCGGGTAGATGCCGGCGGGGAGTTGCTCACTTTCGAAGAGCGCCCGCGCTGCGCCCTCGCGCAGGCGCATCGTGCTCACCCAACTGCGGCAGCGACGACAGATGTTCCACCCCGGATGCGGGCCCGGCAGGATCGCGCCCTGGCAATGGCACGCGCTAATGCGCTCCCAGCACACCGCGGGGATCCGCAGGTGCAATTGATCCTTCGGGTCCACCTCGATGGGCGCGGCGAGCGCCTCCTCAGGATCGTCGCTCAACGCCTCATCCGAGACCGCCTGCGCCCGCAGCGCGCCGTTCGGGCCCTGCCCCGTGGGAAAGACGGCGGCCTGCGCCACGGAGGCGCGGTAGGCTGCGGTAATCTCGGCGACAGGGCCGTCCTTGCGGATCCGGCCGCGCTCGAGCCAGATGCCGCGTTCGCAGAATTGTTCGAGGAGGTTCAGGTTGTGGCTGACCATGAGCAGGGCATTGGCGCGGCCCATGAGATCGTGCATGCGAGCCCGCGCGCGACCGACGAATTGCAGATCGCCGCCCGCGAAGATCTCGTCAATAATTAACAAGTCCGGCCGCATATCCGTCGCGATCGTGAATCCCAGGCGCCGCCGCATGCCCGTCGAGTAATTGCGGAGGGGCACGTCGGCGAACTCGGTCAAGCCGGCGAATTCCAGGATGTCGGGCGTCTTGTCCAGCATCTCCTGCCGCGTGTACCCGAACATGGCGCCGTTGAGCACGATGTTCTTCCGCGCCGAAAGATGCGGGTTGAATCCCGCGCCCAGTTCGATCAGGAGCGCGATGCTGCCGCGCAGCTCAATTCGTCCCTTCTTCACCGGGTAGACGCCGGCGATCATCTTGAGCAGGCTGCTCTTGCCGGCCCCGTTATGCCCCATGACGGCGACGCGCTCGCCCCGCCGCAGCGTCAGCGATACGTCAGCAAGCGCCTTGAAGGGCTCGTGCCGGGAGCCGAAGCCGAGCTGCGCCGCGAGCGATCTGCGAAACCCCCGTTCCTTGCCGTACAGATCGAATTCGAGCGTCAGGTTCGAGATGGAGAGGAGCGGCTCGGACATCGCGTCACATGGCATAGATCAGCTTGTTCTGTTTCGACCACAGGAGCCCCAGGCCCGCGACGAAGGAGACCAGGGCGATGGCGGCGGCGAGCAGCCACTGGTCGGCTGTCGGCCAGACGTTATGATACAGGGGCGCGCGAAACAGCGCCAGCAGGTGCGTCATCGGATTCGAGCGATTGATCTGCAGAACGACCTCCGGCAGGGGCGGCTCCGCCTTGTAAATGATCGGCGTGAGAAAATACAGAGCGCGAATCGCCGCTGCGACGAGGTGCTCGAGATCCGGCAGGAAGACGGTCACCACCGACAGAAACATCACGACGCCGTAATTGAAGATGAAGAGCAGCACGATCGCCGGCACGAGACTGAGCCAATGTACGCTCAGGCGCGCATCGAGAAAAGGCGTGAGCGCCAACACCGCGGTGAGCGTACAGAGAAAGCCGAAGAGCTGCACGCTCAACGTTACGGTGGGAAAGAGCAGCTTGGGCAGGTAAACGCGTCGCAGGTAGAGTTCGCCCTGGATGAAGCAGCGACAGCCGGCGACGGCGCTCTGGTGAAAGGCGAGAAAAGGCACCATGCCGCTGATCAGGTAGAGCGCATAGTGTTCGACGTTGCGCCCGATGAAATGGCCGAACACGGCGGTATAGACGGCGAGCATGGCGAGCGGCCCGAGGACGGTCCAGAGCACGCCGAGAAAGCTGCCGCGGTACTGCGAGTGTATATGCGTCGAGGCGATGTTGAAGATCACCTCGCGGTACGACCAGAGTTCGCGGAACATCTCGATGACGTTCCGTGCCGGCCGGTGCGGCCCGAAGGTTCGCATACGTGCATGTGCAAGATCAGGCATCCCGTCGAATCCTCGGTGCGGCGATGAGTCGCGTCCGCTACGGTATCAGTTTCCCTGAGTTCACGACGCCGCGCCTCTGACAGCATTGTGAGAGGCGCGGCGCTGAGAGCCCCGTCGCCTACCACGCGGCAAGTTCGCCGATCAGCGGCTCCACCAGGTCCTTGACCGTCACGATACCCAGCGGCTTGCCGTGCCGCTCGACGATCCCCATCGCGGCGCGGCGGTGCGAGAGCAGGCGCAGCGCCTCACGCACCGACGTCTCGGGGGCGATGTGGGCGGCGGGTTCGAGGAGCCCGCGCACCGGCGTCGCGGGGTGCAGGAGCACATCCAGCGCGTTCACCAGGCCGACGACGCGGCCTTGCCGATCCACCGCGGGCAGGCGCGTGTAATGCGTCCCCGCGGTCTGGCGGGCGACGGTATCGGTGTCGGCGTCGGCGTCGGCGACGATGACGTGCGCCCAGGGCACCATCTCCGCGGCGACCGTCAGGTCGCGCAGGGAGAGGGTGCTATCGAGCAGCGTCACCTGGCGATCGCTGAGCAGCCCGACGCCGGCTCCTTCCTTGAGCAGGGCCGCCACCTCGCGGCGCTCCGCCTCCTGCTGTTGTTCGGCGAGGACGGTGCGCTCCTGGCCGGTCAGCCGCAGCAGGGCGCTGCTCAGGGCGCTGACGATGGGAATGAGCAGCGTCACGGTGTAGAGCAGGCGAAAACCGCGAATCACGTAGGCAAAGCGATACGTCCAGCGATCCGAGTGTGCTCGAAACAACTCCTTGGGCAGCGTCTCGCAGAAAACGAAGAGAATAGGCGTGAGGACCAGCGCGGTGATGATGACCTCCAGCCAGGCGCCGATGTGCATGGCGGCAAAAAGCGAAGTGACGGCGAAGCTCGCGAGCTGGTTCATCATGTTGTTGCCGACGAGCAGGTTGACCAGCAGGCGGGCGCTGTCGTCGAGTTCCTCCTGGACGAGTTGTGCGGCTCGTTCGCCGCGCTCAGCCCGCAGTTTCAGGCGCACGCGGTTGAGAACATAGAGCCCGGTCTCCGCCCCGGAGAAGAACATCGAGCCGACCGCGCCGATGAAGAAGAGCAGCAGCAGGAGGAGGAAGGCAGCCAGGGTCATGGAGCAGCCCTCCGCGGCGAAGGCGGCTCGATGATGTCGATGCGCACCATCTCGACGCGCAGCCCCCGCACGCGCTCGACCTCGAAGCGCAGGTTGCTGATGGTGACGCTGTCGCCGGCGCGGGGGAAACGTCCGAGCTTGCTGACGACGAGCCCCGCCAGGGTGCTCACGCCGGGCGCCTGGGCCGCCGGGCCGAGCACGTGATCCCAGTCGCGAATGCGAAGGCGTCCGGGCAGCCGCCAACTGCGCTCGCCAAGCTGCTGAACCTGGTCATCGGGCATGGTGCGTTGCCGGGCCGGTTCGATGCTGTCGCTGAGGAGTGGGCGGAGGGCGTCCTCGAGGGCGACGAGTCCGGCCGTGCCGCCGTACTCATCGACGACGACCGCGATGGAGACGTGCTTGCTGCGCAGCTCGTCGATGAGCGCTTCGAGATCCGCGACCTCGGGAACGTAGACGGCGGGTGTGACGAAGCGGCCGACGGGCGGCGGATTGCGCTTCGACAGGTAGTGTTTGACGTGCAGGATGCCCACAATGCGATCGAGCCCGCCATCGTGGATGGGAATCTTGGTGACGCGGCGCTGGCGGAGGACTTCGCGGACGGCGTCGGGCCCGGCGTCAGCGGGCAGGGCCCAGACGTCGGTGCGCGGCACCATGACGTCAGCGACCTTGAGATTGCTGAGCTGGACGACTTCGCTGAGCAGCCGCTCCTCCGCATCGTCGATGACGCCCTGGTCGGCGCTGAGGCGGAGCAGGTCTTCGAGTTCGGCGGCGTCGAGGCCGCCCGTCTGGCTTGTCGGCGCGGTGAGACGGGTGAGCGGCTCGATGATGGCGGCGTTGGCGATGAGGCGGATCGGCGCTATGAGCCGATGCAGTGTCACCAGCGGAATCGCCGTGTAGGAGATCCACCAGGTGCGATCGCGGTCGGCGAGCACCTTGGGCAGCACCTCGCCGAAGAGAATCAGCGCGATGAGTTGCAGCGGCGGCAGGACGATCAGCAGGAGGGTCGGTCCCTGCTGGCGATGCACCTGCATGAGCAGCACGGAAGAGAGAACGAAGTAGCCGACATTGACCGCCATGTTCCCCAGCAGGATGGTGATGAGGAGCATGCGCTGGTCGGCGAGGAGGCTGCGCGCAGCCCCCGCGACTACGCCGCCGCGACGCATCAGGCGCAGGCGTTCATCCTGGCGCAGGCTGAAGAGGGCGGTCTCGCTACCGGAGAAGAACCCCGAGGCGGCGAGCAGCAGGGGCAGCGGAATCAGGAAGGGCAGGATGGTGAGGAGGAGTTCCATGCGGCGCGATCGGGCGTCGTTCACCCGCGCTGCGGGCAAGACGCACCACTGCGAGGATCCGCGATCGGGGCTGAGCGGTCAATGTGAGCCGCCCGGCCTCGCCCGCCGCAGTTCCGCGGCGTGGTCGTAGGCGGGATCGAGCTGCTCGATCATGCGCTCGATGTAGCGCAGGGCGTTGAGTTCGCAGCGGATCGCCTGGGCCGCCTCCGCAGGCAGGGCCCCCTCCCGCGCGTGGGAGAAGAGTCGGCCGATACGGTCGAGGTACTGACGCCGCTCCGCGCGGGCCCAGTCCTCCCAGTGTTGCCGGCGGTCGGCATCGCCGAAGTCCGCCTCCATCTCCTCGCGCACGTCGAGGATCTCCATGAGGAAGCCGTCCGGAAGGGCGTCGGAGGCGCCGTGTTGCTCGCCTGCAAACAGCCGCAACAGGGCACCCGCCCGCGACTCCTGGTCGAGCAGCGTCCTGCGGGCATCGTTGATGCGGGCGCTCTGTCGGACCGCATCCGCCTGCTGAAGCGGATCGTTGAAGCGGTCGGGATGCAATGCCGCCGCCCGGGTGAGATAGGCTTGTTCGATGCGGTGGTCTTCGAGATCGAAGCGGCGGGGCAGGTCAAGGAGGGCAAAGGGATCGTCGGAGGCGGCGTCGCTCATGATGACGGATGGTAGGGGGGAGGCGATCGGGCGTCACGGTTCTTCGACGCGCCGCCCGGTGAGCGCCCGCAGCACGCCGGCGCGTCCCGCGGGGCGGGCAGCACCGGGCTCCTCGCCGATCGCCCACCCTGTCGCCTCCACGAAGACCTCCTCGAGGAACCGCCGGATCTCGTCCGGATAGTTCGGCAGATGATCAGCCTTGAGCGGCGGCAGGATTCGCAGGCGCGAGCGGCTGAGGCGAAAGAGGCTCGCCCACGCCGGGTCGAACTGCGGCGTGCCCTCGATCACGACGGGCAGCACCTGGCAGCCGCACCGCGCCACGAGCAGCCCCACGCCGGGGCGGAAGGGGCGAAGCTGCCGCGGCGGTCGTTCCAGGAACCCCTCGGGAAAGAGGCCGAGCACGCCCCCCTGGCGCACGTGCCGCACCGCCGTGAGGAGGCTGCGGGGGTCGGCGGCGGTGCGATCGACGCGGATGACGCGCAGCCAGCCCCAAAAGCGATCGAGACGCGGATCCGCCATGTCGCGGGCCATCATCCAGCGGATTTCGAAGGGGAGTGCGGCCTGAAGCAGGACGGGATCGACGCCCGCTGTGTGGTTGGCGACGACGATCAGGCCGCGGCTGAGGTCAAGGTCGGCCAGATGCTCGCGGCCGTCGACGCGCAGGCGATGCAGCACGCGGACGTGCAGGCGGGCGACGGCGAGGGCGAGCCCGAAGCCGAGCGTGCCGCGCGGGTTGCGCCGCAGAGTCGGGATCGTCGCCAGGACGACCAGCAGCGCGGCGACCGAAATGGCAAGGACCAGCGGCCAATTCATGGGTGGCGAACGAAACGCAAATCGTGTCTTGGCGCGGCGGGCGGGCGCGGCAGCGGCGCAAGTGTAGAATCGGCAGACGTGAAGGCCTTGCTCGAGACGATCGGCGGAGTGTACGAGTTGGCGCGGCTGGGCGTGCTCAGCCGTTTCCGGTTTCGCGGCCGCTACTGGCGCTGGCGCTGGGAGACGGCGTTCGGCCGGGGCACGCCGCCGCGACGCGAGCTTCTCACGTCCATGCTGGAGTACGGCCGATGGTGCTATCGGATGCGGCGACTGCGCTGATGTGACGCCGCGCGACAGGATTCTGGGTGCGGCAGGACACAGACGCCGCAACGACGCCGGGAGATCTCGCATGAGCAACGGATCCAAACCCCAAGGTCAGGGCCTCAGCGCCCCGTGCATTGGTTGTCTCATCATTGGCCTGGTGATCGGCCTGTTCGCGGGGGCGTTCCTGCCCACACTGTTCAGCGGCGGGACCAAGGTGGTCCCGGCGACGCAGGGCAGCGGTGCGGCCGGCCCGCGCGAGGAGCTTCCCGCCGAGGTGGAAGAGGACATGGTCGACGAGCCAGCGGAAGCCGGGGATGAGACGCTCAACGAGGATCTCGAGGAAGAGGGCGACGAGGAGCCGGGTGCGGAGGGAGAGGGCGAGGGCGCCGAACCAGATTCGCCGGCGGGGACGGGCGGCGGGACGGGCGGCGGGATGGGCTGACGCTGGCAGCGCGGCCGGGGTGAGCGCGAGGCGGCGCGAAACCTGATTTCCTAATTGTCTTCGTAGACGCGACGGGTGTGGCGTGGCCACCGACCCCTTGTTGTGACTCGGAATAATAAGACTGAAATCTGAGTCGTTTTTCTATGGACAAGGCTCGGATCCGGGTGCATATTGCGCGATGTGAGAGGAAGGGTTAAGCGAGTCGTGGCAGAGTAGTAGCGGCAGCCACGACAGTTGGTCTGGGATTGAGGTAATGGCGTAGGTCGCCCCGGCGAGACGCTTTGGCACGGGCCAGGGCCGCGCAACGGGCGGACGGCGCTGTGAAGACTGCGTAGCGCCGACCAGAACGTCGCCAGCGGCCTTGTGTGGGCTCTTCAAAACGATCGCGACAGACGACCGGGATGTGTATCTCCGCGCGGCTCGACCGCTCTGGCGGAGGGTATGCATATGCAACGACTTGGAAGCGTTGCCCTGACAGCATGCGCCGCGGTGGTGGCGTCGACGGCCCGGGCTGATGAGCCGCCGAACATCCTGCTGCTCCTGGCCGACGACCTGGGGCCGGCGAACGTCGGGGCGTACGTGGCGGGCCCGAACGGCGTGCCGGGCAATCCGCCGCCCACGCCGAACCTCGACGCGCTGGCGGCGGGCGGCGTGCTCTTCCGCGCCGCCTGGGCTGCTCCCGTCTGCAGCCCGTCGCGCGCCAACCTGCTCACCGGCCGCTACGGCTTCCGCACCTCGGTTCGCTGCGCGCTCACGCTTGACGATGGATTGCCGCTCGAAGAGACCATCCTGCCGGAACTGCTCAGCCAGGCGGGGTACGAAAGCGCTCTCTTCGGCAAGTGGCACCTGGGATGCACCGTCGCACTGGGCGGCGTCGACGCGCCGCGCACAGCGGGCTGGACGCACCACGCAGGCGCGGTCAATCCCACGCTCGAAGACTACTTCTGCTGGCAGAAGGCGGTGAACGGCGAGGTGTCGCTCTGCACCAACTACGCCACCACCGAGACTGTCGACGATGCGCTCGCGTGGATCCAGCAGCGCACCGGCCCCTGGTTCTGCATGATGTCGTTCAACGCGCCGCATGCGCCGTTCCACTCGCCGCCCGAGCACCTGCACACGATCGACTTGACCTACCCCACGCTGCGCCGGCGCTACAAGGCGGCGATCGAAGCGATGGATACCGAGATCGGCCGCCTGCTTTGCGGGCTCGGCGCGGACATCGACCGGACGCTCATCATCTTCGCGGGAGACAACGGCACGCCAACGGAAGTTCTCGAGTGTCCGTACTGGTCGGGGAAGGGAAGCGTCTACGAGGGAGGCGTGCACGTGCCCCTGATCGTGAGCGGCCCGGGGGTGCAGGGCGCCGGGCGCGAGGTGCTGGAGCCGGTCGCGTTCGTCGATCTGTTCGCGACCGTGCTGGATGCGGCCCAGGTGGTGCAAGGTGACCCCACACCGCCGCCCGTGGACGGGCTCAGCCTGCTGGATGTGCTCGCTGACCCTGGCGCGCCGCACCCGCGGATCCACGCCTACACCGAACTCGTGCAGTACGGCGCCCAGTACGGGCAGTTCGCGGTGCGCACGCAGCGCTACAAGGTCGTGCAGCGCTTCGGCTGCAACGAGCTTTACGATCTGATCACGGATCCCCTGGAAACGTCGAATCTGCTCGCGCCGGGCTCGGACCTGACGCTGGATGAACAGGGCGCGTACGACGACCTGCTCGCGGAGTTGCAGCGGCTGCGCAGCGCCATCTGCACC
>CAZZPX010000107.1:0-8858 GCA_964655955.1 uncultured Phycisphaerales bacterium
CCCCACAATGTCTTCAGCCCCGCCCTCGCCCCCCGCGTTGTGCGCTTCGATGATGCGGCCATGCAGCAGGGGCAATCCATCTCCGTCTTGAGCGGCCCTGACAGCTATGCCCCGGGCATCGGCGATTACGTATTCAAGCACTACGGGGAACTCGCTTATCCGCAGAACCAGCCTTTCTGGCTGGTTGTCTCCTCCACGCACGACACGTTCGCCTGGATGGCGAGCGATCCACCGTGGGTGCCGATGGGATACACCTGGGATGTCGAGCACCTCGGGGCGGTCTACGGCACGTATCCCCCGGCGAATCCCAGCGACATTCTGAGCACGTACCAGATCGACGCCTGGTATCCGGCACCGGGGACGCTGGCGACATTCGGCATCGGCTGTTTCGCCCTGCGCCGCCGCCGCGCCTGAACGCCTTGCATCCAGCAGAAAAACCGGGACAGGTACGAGTTTGGCCCAAAAAACCGTACCTGTCCCGGTTTGTGATCCGGTTAGTGATCGCCTCTTATCTGCAGTCGGCGCCGTAGTTGCCGAGCAGTTCGCCGAGGTCCGCCTGGTCGGTGTCGCCGTCGCCGTCAAGGTCGCCGCCGTCGTCGACGCCGTACGCGCCGAGCAGGATGCCCAGGTCCGCCTGGTTGACGAGCAGATCACCATTGAGATCGCCGGGGCAGCCGGGGTCGCCGTTGATGGTGAAGTTGCCTTCGCCGTCGTCGTAGCCGGTGTTGCCGTCGGCGTCGTGCGCGACGAGGCGCAGGCGTCCCTGCGTGGTGTAGACATCGGGCACGGTCCAGGAGAACGAGCCGTCATCCGCGGTCGCGGTGGCGATGGTGGTGTCGAAGCTGTTGCCGCCGTTCGTCGAGAGGAGGATATCGATCGAGGTGACTTCGACATCGTCATCGGAGATCCAGCGGATCTGCACCTGTGAGCCGGGGTCGTAGCTGCCGCCGCCGTTCGGCTCGCGCAGATACACGCTGGGATTCTCGCCGTTGACCGGCACGGGCACGTGCATGACGATGCAGTGCATGGCGCCGGCCGCATAGATGATCGACTCGCAGTTGATCTGCACCACGGTCTTGCCCGGTACGGCGGACTGCACCGCCGCCAGCGCCTGGCCATTCAGCGCGGTCATCGACGAGTTGGTGTAATAGGGCAGGAGCACCAGGTCGTTGCACACGACCATGTTGGTGTAGGTGTAATGCGCGCCGAGCCGGCGCGCGGGGACGCGCGTCACCGTCCAGCCGAGCGAGGTGAAGTGGTCGGCGGCGTTGTCGCAGATCTGGTCCTGCGCCGAGCCCGCGTCATAGGGCCAGTCGCTGATGATGATGTTCTCGTCGCCGAGGATCTGCATCCACATGTCGATGTGCTGCGTGGAGTCGACGTAGGAAGGGAAGGGCGTCCACAGCGTCGTGAGCACGTTCTGATAGTCCATCCAATAGTCGATGATCTGCTGATCGCTCAGGCTGGAATTCTCGTTGCAGATGAGTCGCGAGGCGTGACCTGACCCGAGCGCGTTGAGGTGGTAGTTCCCCCCGCCGTGCACCAGCGGGATCTCGTAGACTTCATGTCCGACGTACGGTCCGAGATAGCCATTGAGCGCGTTGTCGTTGGGGCGGGGGCGGTTATAGGTGTGGTCGACGATGGCCCGGCAATTGCCTTCGTAGATGTAGCGCGGGCCGTAGTCGCGGATCCAGACGGTGTCCGTGCCGCGCACGATGAACCTGACGCGGTTCAGATCGACGCCGTCGGAGTTCAGCGTGCTGGTGACGCTGTTCTTCTCGCTGGTGCTGTCGACGACGATCCACACGTCGGCATCGCCGATCGTCGTGATGTTCTGGATCATCTCGCGTTGCGCCGAGCTGTAGCCCTCCCAGGCGAAGAGGATCGCCTCCATGGGTTCGTACTCCGCGACGCAGTGCACCGGGCCGGTCGGCGGATCGGTCGAGCGGAGCAGGTCGGTGAGGGGAAACCGCTGGATGTAGGCCTGCTCGGTCGGGGTCAGCGAGCGGGGAACGATCGCGCCTTCGCGGTAGATGAGCCGGTCGCCGATGCGGACGGGTTCGTTGAGCGTCTGAGCCGACGCCGCCACGCAGACCGATAACAACAGCGCCCCCGGGAGAATACGATCGCACAGCATGTCTGGTCTCCTCTGTGGCCCAGAATCGGGCATTGGACACCCTACCTTCTCTCCGCGCCGGCGAGATGTCCAGCGATTTTCCGGATTTGCGCCTCAGAAAGAAGCGCCCGCGGCGCCTGGCGGCCGTCAGCGCCCGCACGTCGAGGTCCGAGAGGGATGCTCTGGGACCTCCGCGGGTGAGGCGTGCCTACACCCCCAGGCGCTGCGCTTCGGCGCGGATGGCGTCGATGCAAGTCTGCAGATGCTCGGTCTCGTCGACGCCCAGTTCCTCGATCCCCTGCTGAATGTCCTCACGACTCACCGCCGCCGCGAAGGCCTTGTCCTTGAGCTTCTTCTTCACGCTCTTGGGCTTGAGATCCGCGATGCCGTTCGGCCGTACCTTGGCGCAGGCGACGATGAAGCCCGCCAGCTCGTCCACCGCGAAGAGAGCCTTCGCCATGGCCGTCTCGCGCGGCGTGCCGGTGTAGTCGGCGTGTCCGAGGATGGCGGTGCGGATATCCGCCTCGACGCCGAGCGACTCGAGATGCTTCACACCGACGTAAGGATGCTCCACCGCCGTCGGGTGTTTCTCGTAGTCGAAGTCGTGCAGGAGGCCCGTGACCACCCAACGATCGCGTTCGGCGGGTGCGAGCTTGTCGGCGTAGGCGCCCATGCAGGCGGCGACGCTCTCCATGTGCACGCGCAGGGCGGGATTCAGCGTCCACTCTTCCATCAGCACTCGCGCTTCGTTAGGTGTCATGTCAGGTTCTTCCTTTGCCTCTCCGCGTGCGCCATCGCATCTATCTCGTCGGCAGTATGTATCGCGCCCGGCAGCCCGGCGCTTCGCTCACCGTCACGTCCCTGACCCGGCACAAGGGCTCGTCATGGCGCGCAGCGAGTGCATCCGCGATGTGCCGGGCGACTTGTTCGGCGCTCGGATTGATCCCTGCGAACTGGGCGCAGTCGTTGAGACTCCTCTCGCGCAGCGGCTCGAGCACCGCGGCGAGGTGCTTCTCCAGGGCGTGAAAGTCGGCGATGAGGCCGTCCTCATCAAGCTTCTCGCCCGCATAGCGGACGACGACCTGCCAGTCGTGCCAGTGCGGCTGCTCGCGTTCGCCCCTGAGCAGCAGGGCGTGGCTCGCGTGAAAGGAGGTTTCGATCAGCAGTTCATACACGCAGGTCAGTATAACCGCCTCAACCCCGCCGCCGGACTGGCCGATAAGCACGCGGCGATCGGCGCGGACGGCGCGCCGGCGCAGGAGGCGAGCGGCATGCGCATTGGCGAGCAGGAATTCGGCACCAGGGAACTCAACGACTTCATCGCACGTGCCGCGCGCGAATGGGAGAAGCTGCCGCTCGAGATCGAGACCAGCGTCTTCCGCCGGTTGGCGCTGCGCGAACGCCTGCGCGCCGACTGGCCCGAGGAGGAGGCCCTGCTCAGGTTTCGCCTGGCGCGGGTGCGGCTGGTGCAGGACATCCTGACCCGGCTGATGCACGGCAATCGCGTGCACCTGGCGGAAGTGCGCGAGATCGTGGATGAACTGGTTGGCGTGCTGCTCGACAGCCCCTGGCGCGCGGCGCACCTGGCGCTGGTGCACACCTACCGCTGGGCGGGGCCCGACGACGATCGCACGGGTCACGACGCCGACGGCTCGGTCGCGACGCGCGGTCCCGCGGCCCTTGCTGAGCACGCGTACAGCACGGCGCTGGTGTCGATCGGCGTGGCGACACACCTGGGATGGGCGGCCCCTGACGTGCGACACGCAGGACTCACGGCGCTGCTGCAGGATGTGGGAACGCTGCTCGTGCCGCAGCGCGGCCGACGCGAGGAACCGGACGACGCGCCCTTCACCAGCGCCTGGCAGCGGCACACGGCCCTGTCGGTCTACGCGCTGCGGGCGATCGAGAGGCTCCCCGATGCCGTGCGCCGGGCCGTGTACCAGCATCACGAGCGCCTCGACGGACAGGGATTTCCCGAGCACCTGCCGGCCGGGCGAATCTCGGCGCTGGCCCGGGTGACCGCCCTTGCCGACGCCTACATCGCGCCGCTCGAGGCGAAGCGCGGCACGCCACCCAACCTGCCGACGCAATCGCTGCTGGACCTGCTCGCGGAGGCGAAGTCGAAGTGCTGGGAGCGCGACGACGTGCGGGCCCTGGCGCGCCTGGTGGGACTGTACCCGCCGGGCAGCATCGTGAAGCTCGACAGCGGCCTTCGGGCCCTGGTGCTGGCGACGCCTGCATCCGCGCCGCAGCGGCCGATTGTGCTGCCCTTTGTGAGTTCGAACGCCGAGAATCCTGAGCCGATCGATCTGCGCCGGCCGGAGTGTCGCGCCTTGCGGATCCGTTCCGCCGAACCGCGCTGGTTGCACCGGCACCTGCCGCAGGTCGGACCGACGGCTGCGCCCCTGCGTGCGTCGGCATAGCTACACTCGTTCTTCCACGCCTTGGACGGAGGAGCGACGTGAGCGAAGCGCCGCTGATGGTGACGGTTTCGGGATTGCGCGGCATCGTGGGGGAGTCGCTGACGCCGCTGGTGCTGCAGCGCTATGTTGCTGCCTGTGCTGAGTTTCTCAGCGAATCCGGCCGGGCCGGGGGGCGGCAGATCGTACTGGGGCGCGACGGCCGGGCCGGCGGGGAAGCACTCGTCCCCACCGTGACCGACGCCTGGCGGAAGCTGGGCTTCGACGTGATCGACCTCGGCGTCGCCGCCACGCCCACGACGGGTTTCCTGGTGACGCAACTCTCGGCCGCGGGCGGCATGGAACTCACCGCCAGCCACAACCCCGCCCAGTGGAACGGGCTCAAGCTCATCACCGCCGAGGGCCGGGCACCGCTCCCCGAAGAAGTTCAGCGCCTCATCGGCCGGTTCCACGAATTGCGCGAGCTGAGACCGGCCGATCTCCGCGGCGGCTACGAGGCGCAGCCGGACGCGGCGCAACGGCACGTGCAGCGCGTCCTGGCTCAACTTGACGCCGAACCGGTGCGCGCGCGGGGCTTCCGCGTCGTCCTCGATTCGGTGAACGCCTCAGGCGGGCCGGCGGCGAAGCTGCTTCTGAGCGAACTCGGCTGCGAGATCATTGAACTGCACTGCGATGACAGCGGCGAGTTTCCCCACACGCCAGAACCGATCGAGGCAAACCTCGGCGGGCTGTGCGAGGCGGTGCGCCGCGCCGGCGCGGACGTCGGCTTCGCCCAGGATCCCGATGCGGATCGCCTGGCGCTCGTGGATGAGACCGGACGCTATATCGGCGAGGAGTACACGCTGGTGCTCGCCTGCGAGCGACTGCTGCAACTGGCGGGGCCCGGCAAGCATGCGCTGGTTGCGAACCTGTCGACCAGCCGTATGCTCGACGACCTGGCGCAGCGCGCGGGCAACGCGGTGGTGCACCGCAGCCGCGTGGGGGAGGCGAACGTCGTGGAGACGATGCGGCGCGTGGGAGCGCTCGCGGGCGGCGAGGGAAACGGCGGGGTGATCTGGCCGCGCGTTGTCCTCATCCGCGACAGCCTGAGCGGCATGGCGCTGGCGCTGAGCCTGCTGGCGGCGCGGGGCACGTCGCTGTCGCAGCTCGTCGATTCGCTGCCCGCGTACGCGATCGTGAAGGAGAAGCTGCCCATTCGCGCCGGACTTGCAGAAGACGCAGCCGACGTACTCAGCGACGTCTTTGCGGGCGAGCGGATCGACCGGCAGGACGGCATCCGCATCGACCAGACGGATCGCTGGGTGCACGTGCGGCCGAGCAACACCGAGCCGATCCTGCGCCTGATCGCCGAAGCGCCCAGCGAAGCATCGGCTCACGATCTCGTGGCGCATGTCCGGGCCGTGGTGCAGGCGCTGTAGCCGCGGCGAGGCGCTTTTGATGAACGCGGCGTCATGCGGGAAGAGGATGTGAGGAGGGAGGATCCTCGGATCGGCGGCGATATGATGTGCAGTGGGCGCGACGGCGAACGGCGCCGTTCTCGCCCCAATCTCACACACCGACCGTGCGGCCGCGTCGACGCGCCGCGCTGACACGAACATACTCAGAGGCTGAAGCGATGATCTCCCCCGAACTTCTGCGCGAGCACACCTGGTTTGCGACGCTCTCCAGTCAGATGCTCAAGGCGATTGCCCTGATCAGTGCGGAGCACCCGACCGAGGCGGAAGAGGTGCTCTTTCGTGAGGGCGATCCCGCACGCTACCTGATGTTCGTCCTGGAAGGCTCGGTCGACATCGTCTTCGAGAGCCACACCGGCGAACGCTTCATCGTCGACACCGTCGGCCCGGGCGAACCCTTCTGCTGGTCGTCGTTGGTCGAGCCGTACGAAGAGACCGCGACGGCCGTGGTTCGCGAGCCGGGCAGGCTCATCCGCATCGGCGGCAGAGAGTTGCGCGACCTCTGCGACGCGGACCATCAGATCGGCTACCTCGTCATGCAGCAGGTCGCCACCGTGCTGCGACAGCGGCTGCAGAGCGCACGCGTGCAACTGATCGGCATGCCGGAGCGGACGCTGTGAGTCCAGCTGCGCGAGTAGGAGCGTCGTGAAGGTTCAGGGAGCCCACTACCGTTCGATCCAACTCGCCGAGGACGGCTGGGCCGTCGAGGTCATCGACCAGACCGTCCTGCCGCACGAGTTTCGCTTAGCGCGGCTGGAGACGCTGGAAGATGGGCAGCGGGCGATTCGCGACATGGTCGTGCGCGGGGCGCCGCTGATTGGCGCGACGGCGGCGTACGGCCTGTGCCTGGCGCTGCGGGCAGATCCCTCCGATGCGTCGCTCGCCGGCGCGACGAAGGCGCTTCTGGAAACGCGGCCGACCGCGGTGAACCTGCGCTGGGCGCTCGAGGCGAT
Organism: uncultured Phycisphaerales bacterium; assembly: GCA_964655955.1. Classification (GTDB taxonomy): domain Bacteria; phylum Planctomycetota; class Phycisphaerae; order Phycisphaerales; family JAGLTS01; genus CAZZPX01. Next base: position 6,944 of record CAZZPX010000107.1, read on the forward strand.
GCGCCGGGCGCTCGAACCGCTCGAGCCGCACAAGCGCCTTGACGCTGCATACATCGAGGCGGCGCGGATCTGCGACGAGGATGCGGCGGCGTGCAGCGACATCGGCGAGCATGGCTTGATGCTGCTGCACCGGCTCGCCGCGGCCAAACACGGGGGGCAGCCGCTGAACATTCTCACGCACTGCAACGCAGGCTGGCTGGCGACGGTGGACTGGGGAACGGCCCTGGCGCCGATCTACAAGGCGCATGATGCGGGTCTGCCCCTGCATGTCTGGGTCGATGAGACCCGTCCGCGCAACCAGGGTGCAAGCCTGACCGCGTGGGAACTGGCGAACCACGGCGTGCCGCACACCGTCATCGTCGACAACGCCGGTGGACATCTCATGCAGCGCGGCAGGGTCGACTGCTGCATCGTGGGCAGCGATCGCACCACGCGCCGCGGCGACGTGTGCAACAAGATCGGCACGTACCTCAAGGCGCTGGCGGCGCAGGCGAACCACGTGCCGTTCTATGTCGCCCTGCCGGCGTCGACCATCGACTTCCGATTGAGCGACGGGCTGCGCGAGATACCGATCGAGGAGCGCGGCAGCGAAGAGGTGAGCCACATCCACGGCGTTACTGAAAGCGGCGAGGCGGCCTGCGTGCGCATCACGCCGAACGAAAGCCCCGTCGCCAACCCCGCCTTCGACGTGACCCCGGCCAGGCTGATCACCGCGCTCATCACCGAGCGCGGCGTCTGCGCGGCAAGCGAAGCAGCGATCGGAAATCTCTTCCCGGAGCACGCACGGCAGACGAACGAGGAGCTCAGAGGGAACTGACGACGGAGCGGGGAGGGAAATGACGAATGACGAATACCGAATGACCAACGGGAGAGAGTAGCCCGCTGCATTCGTCACTTGACATTCGTCATTCTCCCTACAGCGCCTTATGTTCGGTGCGAGCGATGATCTCCTCCTGGAGCGCTTCGCTCAGGTCGCAGAAGTAGTCGCTGTACCCGGCCACGCGGACGATCAGGTCGCGGTGCTTCTCCGGTTCGCGCTGCGCGGCGCGCAGCGTGTCGGCGGTGACGACGTTGAACTGGATGTGGTGGCCGTCCATGCGGAAATAGCTGCGCACGAGCTGCACGAACTTGTTCAGCCCTTCCTCGGTCTCCAGCAGGTCCGGCGCGAGCTTCTGATTCAGCAGCGTGCCCCCCGTCCGCACGTGATCCATCTTGCCGACGCTCTTGAGCACCGCCGTGGGCCCGCGACGATCGGCGCCCTGCACGGGGGAAACGCCGTCCGACAACGGCTGACCGGCCCGGCGCCCATCCGCCGTCGCGCCGGTCACGGAGCCGAAGTAGATGTGGCAGGTGGTGGGCAGAAGATTGATGTGATACGTCCCGCCGCGAGTGTTGGGCCGGCCGTCGATCGCCTCGAAGTAGGCGTCGAAGATGAAGCGCATGAGGTCGTCCGCGTAATCGTCGTCGTTGCCGTACTTCGGCGCCTTGTTCAGCAGCAGTTGCCGCATTGGCTCGCGATCCTCAAAATCGAGGCGCAGCGCCTCGAGTAGTTCGGACATCACGAGCGTGCCGGTGTCGAAGACGTGGTGCTTGATGGCGGCGAAGGCGTCGGTGAGCGAGCCGAGCCCCACACCCTGGATGTAGCTGCTGTCGTAGCGCGCCCCGCCGTCGTGATAGTCCTTGCCGGTCGCGATGCAGTCGTCGGTGAGCAATGAGAGAAACGGCGCGGGCATGTAGGTCGCGTACAGGCGCTCGATGACGTTGTTGCCGCGGATCTTGATGTCGACGAAGTGCTTGAGCTGCCTGCGGAAGGCGGCGAGCAGTTCGTCGAAGGAGACGCAGTCGCTCGGTTCGCCGCAGTCGATGCCGATGCGCTTGCCCGTGCGCGGGTCGAGGCCGCGGTTTAGCGTGATAT
>CAZZPX010000108.1:0-8820 GCA_964655955.1 uncultured Phycisphaerales bacterium
AGAGCCTCGCGCAGCAACTCGACGAACTGGCCGCGGAGCAGCAGCGGAAACTCGAAGAAGCGCTCAAGCAGGCGGGAATCGATCCGGCGCTTGCCAGCGATCCGCAGGCGCTGCAGCAGGCCATCCAGGAAGCCTCGAATCTGTCCGAAGCTCAGAAGCAGGCGCTGCAACAGATGGCGCAGCAGAACGCGGCCCTGCAGAGTCGCTTTGATTCGATGTGCCAGGCCTGCCAGAACGCCGCCTCAGCCTGCCAGAACGGCAATTGCCAGGCGGCGGCATCGGCGCTGCAGAACATGGCGGCGACGATGGCGCAGCTCGCCGACATGAAGCAGGGCGCGGTGCTCAGCCAGGAGGCGCTCGAACACCTGCAGCAGCTCGCGCAGGCCTGCGGCTCCTGCATGGGCGGTGGCCAAGGCGAGGGCAGCGAGATCATGGTCACGCAGGGGCCCGTACAGCTTCCGCCGTGGAAGGAAGAATGGCTCGAGGAGTTGGGGCAGGGACAGGGTGGCGGGCGGGCCGGCACCGGCGCGGGCGGCGAGATGCCGCGCACCGAAACGCGATTTCTCACGCAGGCGGAGCAGCTAAACACCTTCCTCGGAGAAGGTCCGATCGTGGCGCAGCAGCTCGTACAGGGGACGCAACTCCGCGGTGACTCGCGTGTGACGCTCGAGCAGCTTGCCGCCCAGATCACAGAAGGCTTCGAGGAGGGCCTCAACGAGGACTGGGTGCCGCGCGAATACCAGCAGGCTGTCAAGGCGTACTTCACCAACCTGCAGACGCAGGCCGGCGCGAGCGAGGAGACGGCGGAGTCGGTCGAAGCCGGTTCCGTATCGGCGACGGAGCCTGCCGAGGCGCCCGCCGGCGCAAGCGAGTCGAGCACAGCGGCCGGATCCGGATGAAGCGTCGCCGCGCCTGACGCCTGTCCTGCCCGGTGGTATGCTGGCGGCGAAAGCTGAAGCAAAGGAGCGTGTTCCCATGACGAGGTGGATGGCCCCCTTCATCGTGCCGCTGGCCTGCCTGCTGCTCGTGCTTCCCGCCTGCTCCAAGGAGAAGCAGCCGGCCCAGCCGGATGAGACGCCGCAGAACGGCGCTGCGGCCCAGCCTGCGGCACAGCCCGACGAGCCGGAGGCGCCGCGTGAGGTCGTGGTGTACGTCTCCGCCGACCAGCAGTTCGCCGAGCCCATCCTGCGCGAGTTCGAAACGCGCACCGGCATCAAGGTAAGCGCCCGCTACGACACGGAACTGACCAAGACGACAGGTCTGGTGACGCGCCTGCGCGACGAGGCGGCGTCGGGTCGGCCGCAGGCGGATGTCTTTTGGTCAAGCGAGGTCTTCAACACGATCGCGCTCGCCGAGGAAGGGCTGCTCGAAGTGACCAATGCCCAGCTCGACTTTGAGCCGCAGTGGGGCAGCGCCACGGAAGGCTGGTATGGCTTTGCGCCGCGCCCGCGCGTCCTCGCCTACGACCCGCGGCGGGTGAGCGAGGACGAGTTGCCGCAACTCTGGCTGGATCTCGCCCATCCGCGCTTCTCCGGAAGGTTGGCGATGGCCGATCCCGCGGCGGGCACGACTGGCGGACACGTCGCCGCCTGGTTCGTGATCTACGGCGACATGATGGCGCGCGACTTCCTGGAGCAGCTTGCGGAGCAGGGCGTGCGCATGGTCGGCGGCAACTCCCTGGCGGTGCGCCGCCTGGTCGACGGCGAAGTCGACTTCGCCATGACAGACGCTGACGATGTCTACGCCGCCCAGCGCAACGGCGCCCAGATCGAGATGATCTATCCCCGCCACACCGACCTGCCGGGCGGCGGGACGCTGCTGATTCCAAACACAGCGGCACGCGTCAAGGGTGGTCCGAACGGAGACGCCGCCGATGCCCTCATCGCCTATCTCGTCAGCGCCGACGTCGAGCGGGCGCTGGTGCAGAGCGACTCGCACAACACGCCGACGCATCCAGCGGTGCAGCGGGAGTTTCCGCAATTCAGCGTGGAGGATCCGCTGAACGTGCCCTTCGATCAGGTGGCGGACGCGATGCCCCGGGCGCTGCAGGTCGCGGCTGAAGTGCTGGACTGAGGCCGGTGGGCTGCGGCGGGGCGCTCCTGCATCTCATCTCGCCGGCCGTGGCGCTGGCGGTGCTGTACTACCCCGCGGCGGCGCTCGTGATGCGGGCGGCGCGGACGGGGTTCGCCCAACCGCTCGAGGCGTGGCAGTGGCAGCGGGCTCCCCGCCTGCTCCTCGCCAGCGTGCTCTGGTCTCTCGCCATCGCCGCCGGTGCGACGCTCGTCGCCTGGATTCCCGGTCTGCGGCTCGGCAGGCGCCGCAGCCTGCTGCTGCTGACGCTGCTCATCGCGACCGTCTGTATTCCGAGCTACATCATGTACTATGCGTGGGGGCTGCTGCGCCTGCCGGGCTCGGCGCTCGGCGACTGGATCGCCGCGGAGCGCGAGCGAGCCTTCTACGCACGGCACGTGCAGGCGTACCTGGGGCTCCTCGTCTGGTGCTGGCCGCTGAGCGCCCTGTGCGTCGCGGCCGACGCGGCGCGGACGCCGCGCGAGCGCCAGGAACTGCTGCGCCTCGATGCCGCGGGACCGCTGCGGCGGTCGCTGCTCGCTGTGCGCGACACCTGGCGCGGGGCGCTGCTCGGCGCGGGGGCGACGGCGGCAGTGCTGATCAATGCGTTCGTCCCCTTTCACCTCGCCGACATTCCCACCTACACGATTCAGCTTGACGTGCTGCGGGCGCTCAACGCCGAGCCGGCTGTGGTAGGGCTGGCGGGGCTGCCCGCGCTCGCGTTGGCGATTGCTGGCGGCGCGGTGCTGCTGTGGGCATTGCGCCTGACACTGACCGCTGAACTGCCGGCCCGCGGCGCGAGGTCGCCTGCCTGGCAGGGCGCCCTCGCCTGGTGCATCTGGGGCGTCTCCTTCATCGGGCCGGCCTTCCTGCTCCTGCGGGGGCTGGGCTCGTTCTCTGCGGCGCGGTCAGGCTTCGCCTCTGCGGGCGGCGTGGAGACGCTGCTCACCAGTCTGTTTGTCGCGTGCTGTGTCGGCGGCGTCGCCTGGCTCGTGTGCATCGGCCTGGCGGCTGGTTGGACCTCGCGACGCGCCTGGCTGCGGCGCCTGGCGACGCTGCAGGCGCTCCTCTGGCTCGTCGCCGCACTCCTGCCGGGATCGCTTCTCGCCGCCGCCCATGTCGCCGCCTACAACCGGGCGGCTCTCGCCTTCGTCTACGACTCGCTGCTCATCGTGATCCTGGCGCACCTGGCGCGGACGGCGGTGCCGGTCATCCTGCTGGCCCGGTTCGCGGCGTCGCGCCTGCCCGCGGACCTGCGCGACATGCAGGATCTGGACGGAGCGACGGGTCTCATCGCGCGCCTCCGCGCGGGGGGACGCTTCCTGGGTCCGCCGGCGCTGGCGGCGGGCGTCCTGGCGGGGGTGCTGTCGCTCAGTGAGGTGGCGACGACGGTGAGCCTGCTGCCGCCCGGCCGCTCCATGCTCGGGGTGCTCCTGCTCAATCAGCTACACTACGCTCGAGATGAGGTCGTGCTCGTGACGTGCTTGCTCCTGTATTCGCTGGTGCTTGTGCTCGTGCTCGCGGCGGGCGGGAGCTGGTCGGCCGCGCGCAGACGCGGCCTGGGAGCGGCCCGACTGATCGTCTGTCTGGCGCTGCCGGCGGTACTGCTGGCGCTCTCCGGGTGCGACCGGGCTGCTGCGGAGAAGCCCCGGGGCTTCGCGCCCGATCTGATCTTCGGCGAATCGGGGTACGGCGACGGCCAGCTCGCCTACCCGCGGGCCATCGATCTTGATCGCGAGCGGAAGTGGGTCTACATCATCGACAAGGCGGGGCGCGTGCAGCGCTTCGACTACGACGGCCGATTCCTGAACGGCTGGATCATGCCCAGGATCGATCGCGGCAAGCCGGTCGGCCTCTCCGTGGGGTCCGACGGGCTGGTCTACATCGGCGACACGCACGAGCAGCGCGTGATGGTCTATACGCCGGGCGGCGAACTGGTGCGGCAATGGGGGAGCTATGGCGAAGAACTCGGCCAGTTCATTTATCCCACAGATGTGGCCTTCGCCCCAGGGGATCTGGTGCTGGTTGGCGAATACGGCTCCAACGATCGCATCACCGCCTTCAGCATCGCGGGAGAAGCTCGCTACGCCTTCGGGCGCTTCGGCTACCCGCAGGAGAACGATGTGCCCGGCACGCTCGTTCTGAATCGTCCGCAGTGTCTGCGCCTGGCGCCGGATGGGCAATCGCTCTGGATCGCCGACGCCTGCAACCATCGCATCGTAAACGTGACGCTGCAGGGCGAACCGATCAGCGCCTTCGGCCTGCCGGGCGATCAGCTCGGGGAGATGGAGTACCCGTACGGCCTCGACTTTCTGCCGGACGGGACGATTCTCATTGCGGAGTATGGCAACAGCAGGGTACAGCGCTTCACACAGGACGGAACGCCGATCGCCGAATACGGTGAGCCCGGCCGCGCCCCCGGCGAATTCGCGAGCCCCTGGGGGATCGCCGCCGACGGCTGGAGGGTCTTCGTGCTTGATTCGAGGAATAACAGAGTGCAGCGGTTTAAGTTCGGTCCGAGGTAGTTGGAAGGGAGGGGAGGAGAATGACAAAGGACGAATGTCTCATGACGAATGAGCGGCATGCAGTGCGGCAGCTCCGGCTCTTGTCATTCGACACTTGGCATTCGTCATTCCCGCAGCAGCAACGCGCGCCTCATTCATGACCCTCCAATTCGAACATCCCGAGTTCTTCTACCTGCTGCTGGTGCTGCTGCCGCTGACGGTGCTGATTGCGCGGCGGAGCCTGGCGGGTCTGGGGAAGGTTCGGCGCTGGGTCGTGCTGGCGCTTCGCTGTCTGGTGATCGTGCTCATCGTGGCGACGCTGGCCAAACCCAAGGATGCGGAGCAGAGCGAGGAGATGACGCTGCTCGTCGTTGCCGACACGAGCTACTCCGTGCCCCTCCCCGTCGTCAAGCAACTCGAACGCGACGTGGCGCAGGCGGCGCGCGAGAAGCGGCCGGGCGACCGACTGGCGGTGATCACGGTCGGCGATGACGCCCGCGTGGCGGTGATGCCCAGCGACCTGGCGGCGCTGGAACTCGAGCCGCCGCTCGGCGCCTCGCGCGACGCCTCCAACCTCGCCTCCGGCTTGCGCCTCGCCACCGCCATCGCGCCCTACGACACCGCCTCGCGCATCGTCTTTCTATCCGATGGCCTCGAGACAATCGGTAGCGCACGCGCCGAGGCGGAGCTCTGCCGCGCCAACGGCATCCCGGTCGACGTCATTCCCATCAGCTACGATCGCGTCGCCGAAGTCGTCTTCGATCGCGTCGACGCTCCTGTGCAGGCGCGACCGGGCCAGGCGCTCAACATCAAGCTCGTCCTGCGCGCGACTGGACGGGCGAGCGGCCGCATCGGCATCCTGCGCAACGGCGATCCGATCGACCTGAACGGCCCCGCGACACAGGGGAGCACGCTTCCAGTGACGCTCGAGCCGGGCGTGAGCACATTCAACATTCCCGTCGATGTGCCGCAGAAGGGCCTCTATCGCTGGACGGCGTTCTTCGAGAATGCCGAAGGGCAGCGCTTCGAGATGCCCGCGGAGACGCCGGGAGGCGCGCTGCAGCCTGTCAACTTCACCGGCGAGGAGGACAACCCGCAGAACAATTCCGCGGAGGGGATTACTTTCGTGCAGGGCGAGGGCAGCATTCTTGTCATCGATCGCACCACCCAGGAAAGCGAGCAGCTTGTCGCGGCCCTGCGTGAATCGCGCCTCGATGTCGAGGTGCGGCCGCCCGGCGAGGCGTTCAGCGATCTCGTGTCACTGATGGGCTTCGACGCGGTGTTTCTGGTCAACGTGCCCGCCTTCGATCTGACCTATGAACAGCAGGAGACGCTGAGGGCGTACGTGCACGATGTCGGCGGGGGGCTGGTCATGGTCGGCGGGCCTCTTTCCTTCGGCGCAGGCGGGTGGATCGGCAGCCCTCTCGCTGAGGCGCTGCCCGTGAAGATGGATCCGCCGCAGACGCGCCAGATCCCCCGCGGGGCGCTGGTGATGATCATGCATTCGACGGAGATGGCGCAGGCGAACTTCTGGACCGAGCAATCCGCCTTCGCAGCCATCAATGCTCTCACCCGCTACGACCTGGTCGGCGTCATCGATTACAACTGGCAGAAGAACGGCGACGCCTGGGAGTATCCGCTCCAGGAGGTCGGCGATCGCAGCGCCGTCAAGCGGGCCATCCAGTCGATGCCGCTCGGCGACATGCCCAGCTTCGAATCCTCGCTGCGCCTGGCGCTCAAGGATCTCATTCCTGCCAAGGCCGGGCAGAAGTTCATCATCATCTTCAGCGACGGCGACGCCGCCGCACCGCTGCGTCAGACCATGCTGGATTGCATCAACAACAAGATCACCGTCACCACGGTCATGTACGCGGGGCATGGTACGCAGTCGACCATGCAGAACATCGCGGAGGCGACGGGCGGCGAGTTCCACTTCGTCCGCAATCCCAAGAAGCTTCCCGAACTCTTCTCGAAGGTCGCCGTGGAGGTGCAGCGTTCGCTCATCCAGGAGGGCGAGGTCTACGCCGTGCAGCATCGCGCGCTCATGGGGCCGACTCTCGGGCTCGGCGCGAGCCTGCCGCCCGTCACTGGCTATGTCCTCACAGTCGACCGCGGCGGCAAGAGCGACATTCCCATGGTGACCAGCCTGGGCGATCCCGCCTACGCCTACTGGCAGTACGGACTCGGCCGGTCGGTTGCCTGCACCTTCGACGTCAATCCGCAGCGCTGGGCGAACCGCTGGGTGCCCTGGGACAACTTCGAGGAGTTCTGGGAGCGCAGCGCCCGTTGGGTGATGCGGCCGAGCGCGCCGCAGAACGTCTCCGTCCAGACCTCGCAGGAGGGGGACACCGTGACGGTGGAGGCGCGGATTCTCACGGAGGAAGGCGACTTCGCCGCCGGCGAGCAGATCCGCGCCACCGTCCTTGATCCGAATTTCAGCGCCCAGTCCTTCCGGCTGAATCAGATCGGGCCGGGCCAGTACGCCGGCCAGTTCAAGGTCGCTGAGCCCGGGGCGTATGCCGTGACGCTGCAGACCGGGATCGGCGGTGCGGAGACGGCGGTGGCAGGGGGGGTGGCGCACGCGGTCGTGTCCGTTCCCTTCAGCCAGGAGTTTCGCGCGGTGAAGAGCGACAACGCCCTGCTGCGAGATCTCGCCGAGATCACCGGCGGCCGCTACCTGCCGCGCTTCAATCCGCAGGTCGACACGCTCTTTGAGCGCGCGGGACTGGAGTTCCCCGTGACGCTGACGGATATCTGGCCACTCTTTGCGATCCTCAGCGTCGGCCTGTTCCTGCTGGATGTGGGCGTGCGACGGGTGGCGCTCGATCCCGTCGCCATCGCCAATCGCGTGCGGCGGCTCTTTGGGGCCCAGGTGAAGTCTTCCACTGACAGCATGGAGGCGTTCCGCAAAACGCGGCGCGAACTCGAGGAGCGGCTGCGCGGTGCACAGGAGACGGCGCGGCGGCAGGAGGTTGAGGAGATCGACGAGCAGACGCGGTTTGAAGCCTCAGAGTCGGTGGATACAGGAATTCTCGAGGTGGGCTCGGAGCGGGAGCCCGCTCCGCCGCAAGGGCCAAAGGAACAGCCGAAGCAGAAGGAAGAGAAGAAACCGGAGTCGCAGGACATGCGAGCCCGTCTGCTCGACGCCAAGCGGCGAGCGCGGCGGCAAGGAATGACGCCTGACGACGATCAGGAGCAGGACGATGGCTGAAGCGCCGCAACAGCAGGCTCAAGGCGGCTTCGCTGACGCTCCCTCAGCCGCCGAGATCGAAGCGGTCAAGTTGCAGTGCGCCGACTTCCGCGACATGTTCCAGCGCCTGCGCGAGGAGATTGGCCGGGTCATCGTCGGCCAGGAGGCGATTGTCGAAGACGTGCTCGTGGCGCTCTTCGCCGGCGGACACGTGCTGCTCGAAGGCGTGCCGGGCCTGGGCAAGACGCTCCTGGTGCGGACGCTCGCCTCGGCCCTGTCCCTGCTGTTTCGTCGCATCCAGTTCACGCCGGATCTCATGCCCGCGGACATCGTGGGCACGACGATCGTGATGGAGGACCCGGGTACGGGCAGGCGAACCTGGCAGTTCCGGGCCGGGCCGATCTTCTGCTCGATCCTCCTCGCCGATGAGATCAACCGCGCCACGCCCAAGAGCCAATCCGCCCTGCTGGAGGCGATGCAGGAGAAGAGCGTGACAGTCGGCTCGACGACGCACCGTCTGGACGAGCCGTTCCTGGTGCTGGCGACGCAGAACCCGATTGAGCAGGAAGGGACGTACCCGCTCCCGGAGGCGCAGCTCGACCGCTTTCTCTTCAAGCTCATCGTGCCGTACACGACGCGCGGCGAGTTGCGCGACATCGTCAAGCGCACCACGGTCAAGGCGATCGAGGAAGTCCGCCCCGTCTTCGACCGTGACAGGATCCTCGCCGGCCAGCGCCTGGTGCGGCGAATCGTCGTCGCGCCGCAGGTGCAGGACTACGCCATCCGCCTCGTCCTGGCGACGCACCAGGACTCGGCCGGCGCCTCGAAGATCGTGAAACGCTACGTCGGCTGCGGCGTCAGCCCCCGCGGCGCCCAGGCGCTCATCCTCTCCGCCAAGGTGCGGGCCATGATTCACGGACGCTACGCCGTATCATTCGCAGACATCCAGCGTTCGGCTCTGCCGGCCCTGCGGCACCGGATCCTGCGCAACTTTGAAGCGGAGGCGAGTAGCGTGCAGACGGACGAGATCGTGCTTCACATCCTGGAGGATGTCGC